>CADBQK010000050.1 GCA_902796775.1 uncultured Lachnospiraceae bacterium | reverse complement strand
CAGACGTCAGTTCCATGAGGACGAGGGCATCCTGGCTGGTACATCCAGACCGGATTATAAGAACTGTGTTGCCATTTCCACACAGGCAGCTCTTCGCGAGATGATCGTTCCAGGTGTTATGGCAGTAGCAGTTCCGATCATTGTCGGCGTCCTGCTCGGGCCCGAGGCTGTCGGCGGTATGCTTGCCGGCTCCCTTGTTACCGGTGTCCTAATGGCAATCTTCATGTCCAATGCAGGCGGTGCGTGGGATAATGCGAAGAAGTATATTGAGAACGGCAACCATGGCGGCAAGGGCAGCGATGCGCATAAGGCAGCTGTTGTCGGCGATACTGTCGGCGATCCGTTCAAAGATACTTCCGGTCCTTCCATCAACATCCTGATCAAGCTGATGACCATCGTTGCGCTTGTCTTTTCCGGATGTTTCCTGGGTGTACTGATGTAATCATTTACGGGAGATTGCAGCTGTTTCAGAGCTGCAGACAGTTTCCCGGAATACATACAATATAAAATCAATCAGAGCGGCTGTGCCTGAGATTCATGCATAGACTCGTGCATGGCTCCGGCATGGCCGTTTTGGATATTCGGACCAGAGCGGACAAACAAAGCCAGAGTACTTGTAAAATCTGTTTTATCCGGAGTCTGGTTTTACAGATACCGTGTATCATTTCCTGTGACAGGAGGCTGCTGATGAAAAGGGATGTGGCATTTCGAATGGAAAGACCTGGTCTCCTTAAGGAAGGAGACCAGGTGGAGATGACAGAGTCCAGCCTGAGTACGCTCGGCGGTACAGTCTATTACTATACGATCGAGCCGGCATTGGCTATGAGCGGGAATATTCCGGCCTCAGAGCGTCTGCATACGCTGACGGCACGGATCAGGGAAGTCCGCTTTGCGGATAGTGTGTATACAGTGATTGCTGAGTGCGAGTAATTGTGAGGGGTGAGTCAGGGGACGTATCTTCTGACTCATTCAAGAAAATGAGTCAGAAGATACGTCCCCTGACTCACTGTCGGGAAATCCTGGTGCATGGAAGGAAGGGTGGATATGTTAGATAAAATATTTGATGAACTGACAGCTTCGATAGAGGTGCGTGAGAACCTGTTTACACTGCGCCAGCTTCTGCGGGATGACAGAAGCCATGAGCTCCTTTCGGAGATTGATGAGGACAGGAAGGATGTTCTGCTGGACAAGCTGAGCGATCCGGATGCAAAAGCCAGGAGAAATGCGGCACTGGTAATCGGTGAGCTGAAGGATAATTCGCTGGTGAGTGAACTGATTTATTCCTATAAACATGAAGAAAAACTGTTTGTCAGGGCGGACTATCTGGCGGCAATTTCCCGCCTGGATTACCGTCCTTATCTGGGGGATTTTAAGGAACGTCTTTCCAGGATCGAGCATATGCAGATTTCGGGGGAAGACAGGAAACATCTGGCAATCGAAGCAAAATGGCTCCGCAAGCTGATTTTCCGTCATGAGCCTCCTGTAAGACATGAGTTTGACGGTTTTTCGAAAGAAGTGGACATTGCACTGGTTGTCAGTCCCGGTCTGGAAAAATTAACTCTGCAGCAGCTGCCAAAGGGAAGCTGCAGTGCTGTTAAGGCGGCCAGGGGAGTGATTTTCCTGCATACAAAACGTCTGGCAGATATCATGAAGATCCGCACGGTAAAGGGATATCTTTTCCGTTTCTGCAGCAACCCGCTGAAGCAGGATGCACCTCCTGAAATCGGTGAGGAGATGATGAGAGCCGGTCTTGCCAGATATGTCTCGGCAATGCTGAAGGGTAAAGCTCCGTATTATTTCCGTATCGATATGCGCACCAATATGGCGATGGGAGACAGGAGCAAGTTCACATCCAGACTGGCGGCCCGGATCGAAGATGAAAGCGGCTTTCTGCTTGTGAATTCCCCGACAGATTACGAGTTTACGATTCGTCTGATCGATAATGGGAAAGGAGTTTTCAGTGCATATCTGGAGATGAATACGCTCCCGGACAGAAGATTTCTCTACAGGAAATACACACTGGCCACCTCCACTCATCCCGTAAAAGCGGCAGAGATGATGGAGGCAGCTTCACCCTGGCTTTCAGCAAATGCAAGCGTTCTGGATCCGTTTTGCGGGACAGGCGTACTGCTGATCGAGCGCGACAGGAAGCTGCGTACAGCGAATCTGTACGGAGTCGACCGTTATGGAGAAGCCATCCGTATGGCAGGGAAAAATGCAACACTTGCAGGACGTGATATTTTTCTGATCTGCAGGGATTGCCTGGAGTTTACACATAAATACCGTTTTGATGAAATAGTCACGGAAGTCCCTGCAGTATCCGACAGGATGCCCTTTGACATGTTGGAAGAGCTGCTTGCCTCATTTACATACCGTCTGCCGGTATGGCTGAAAGAAGGCGGGATTGCCTGTATTTGTACCTCTGAGCCGGATATGTTCCGGAACTGTCTGGCAAGAGCAGGCGGACTGACTGTCCTGCTGGAGATGGAACTGTCCGGGAACCGGAGAGATACACTGTTTGTCCTGCGGAACGAGTAGGAGACCGGAGACAGAAGACGGTTCTCTGTTTCTTACGGACTTTATCTCTGTAAAATTTTACAATTTATTTATAGACTTTAACTCTGCAGAGTGCTACAATGTAAACAGCTTTTATACTGATATTGTTTACAATGGAAGGCAGTCGAATATGAACAAGAAAATCATGACACCGGAAGTGGAAACATTGTTTAAGGCAATCTTATGTCTGGAGGATGTTGGAGAGTGCTATTCGTTTTTTGAGGATATCTGTACGATTAATGAGTTGCTTTCCCTTTCCCAGAGATTTGAAGTTGCACGTATGCTTCGGGCAAAGAAGACGTATCTGGAGATTGCCCAGAAGACAGGTGCGTCCACGGCGACGATCAGTCGTGTGAACCGGTCCCTGAATTACGGGAACGATGGATATGATCTGGTATTTGCCCGTCTCGCAAATAAGGAATGATGATTTTGATGAATACTAAACGAATCCGGATAGCCTGCATGGCTATCAGTACAGCTTTTGTGCTGCTGTGCAGCGGCTTCGCTTTTCGCGGCCTGAGGACGTCTGCGTCATCTGTTTACAGGCAGGCAGCTGTTTCTGACGGATCCTCTGTTGGGACCATTGGCGGGACCTCTGCCGGATTGGCCAATAATCTGGATATTGTCCAGGCTGTGCAGGAGCAGGCCCAAAACCGCAGCAGCCAGTCGTCGGGAATCCTCAACTCGTCGATGGCCAGCCGTTATCAGATGATCCTGAATGGTTCGGATGGTGAGTATTATTATCTCCAGGATGTGACCGGGGATGAAGTACCGGAATTAATAGCAGGAGAAGGTATCCTGACTGTATATACTTATTCAGAGGGAGATATCAAGAGCCTTGGGACAGTTTCCGGCAGCAACCTGTATTATTCTGCGGATAAAGGGATCCTGGCCGAGGAGCTTAGTGAAGGCAGCTATCAGATGCGTTCATATCAATTTGATGGGGAGCTGATGATGGCGACGATTATCCTTTCTGAGAAGTACCAGAAGAACTTCGAGGAAAAAGCAGAAACTTATCGACAAGATGCCAGTCCGCTGACCAGTTTTGAGATTACAGATCGCAGTGCTCTGGGCGGATGAAGCCGGCTGCAAGGAGGTTTTTTGATAATGACTGGAGGAATACAGTCTGAAGGTGAGGAAACACTTAACAGAAAGCAGGAGATCCTCAGCTGGGTAAAGGTGATCGTGGCGGCTATTTTGATAGCTCTGGCGGTTGATTTCCTGATCATTGCAAATGCAACCGTTCCTTCCGGTTCGATGGAAGATACGATCCCTATTGGTGCAAGGATTGTCGGATTTCGTCTGGATTACCGTTTTTTCAGGGATCCTGCAAGAGGTGATGTGGCCATCTTCAAATATCCTGATGATGAGAGCAAAGATTACGTAAAGAGGATCATTGGTCTTCCGGGCGATACGGTTGAGGTTAAGGACGGGAAGGTATATATCAATGGCAGTGACGAGCCGTTGAACGAGCCCTACCTGAAAGAGACGCCCACAGGAGATTACGGTCCCTATCAGGTGCCGGAAGATTCCTATTTTATGATGGGGGATAACCGCGAAGCTTCCTGGGATTCCCGTTACTGGGATGAAACCTTTGTCAAACGGGAGAAACTGGTAGCAAAGGTCTATTTTATGTATTTTCCCAAGATCAAAGGACTCACTTTCTCGTATGATCAGGAGTAAGGCTATAGAGATTTCCCGAGTTTTATGAGTTTTTTCTAATTCTCAGAAATACAAAAACCGCAGCATTTGATGTGCTGCGGTTTTTGTATGATCAAATGATCAGCCGGCTGCATGATTAGATCAGTCCAATTTGATCCCCTTCAGAAGATCGCCAAGACCGGTCGTTGCCTGCCCTTCATCTTTGTATTCATATTCGGCATTCTTAGCCCTGTATCTGCTCGGGGCGGGTGTATAGCTGTCGGAAGAATCGCCGGAAGCGGCCTTCATGCTCAGCCTGATTTTGCCATCATCCTTGCCAATGACACGAACATTGACAGTGTCGCCAACCTTACAGATCTCGTCGGGAGTCTCAACCCTCTTATTGGCCATCTGGGAAATATGGACAAGACCGGACAGACTGCCATTGAATTTAACGAATACACCAAACGGAGCAAGACGCTCGACAACACCTTCATAGGTATCGCCGATGTTGAGTGCCTCCATTTTGGCAGCTGTTTCAGCGGCTTCCTTTTCCTTCTCGACTGCTTTACCGGAAAGGACAAGTCTCTTCTCCTCCGGCTCAACGGTAATGACCTTAACATCAATAGTCTTGCCGACCCAGTCCTGAAGGTTTTCCACATAGGCAATGGAAAGAAGTGAAGCGGGGATGAATCCACGGACATCTTCTACATAGGAGATGACACCGGCTTTCACAGCATCATGGATTTTGACGGAGAGAATAGCGCCGTCATCCATGTAGCCCTGAAGCTTTTCCCATACGGCAGGATCAACCTGTTTGCCGCGGCCGCCTCTGCGTCCCTGCTTCTTGGGAGGCTGCGCAGGAGCTTCTGTCTGCTCCGGTGCAGCAGTTTCAACAACCTCAGCTACTTCGGGCTCCTCCGTGACTTCCACCTCGGGAGCTTCCGTTTCAGTGGTTTCAGTTGCTGTAGTTTCAAGATCTTTTTCCTCTGTGCTCATAATACAATCTCCTTCATCATCAGGAACCTGGCAGGCATAATTATCCCTCACGCACCCTGCAAAAGCTCCTGGCACTCCTGTGACTGGCTAATGCCATCTGCAGATAGTTCAAACTCCGGCGGGTAGTCCGGATGTGATTAGTTGTCCCTTGTCGTTGCCCGGAAACCCTTGATCGGCGGCTGCGGTGCAGGAGCCGGCTCTTTTTCAGCGGCGGGGGCAGGATTCTCTTCCAGATCTTCGAAATCATCATCGAAGTCATCTTCAAAATCGTCTGCAAGATCATCCTGAGCTATTTTATCTTTTAACAGATAAACGACAGAGGCAACGCCAGCTGCCACTGCAGTAGCAGATGCCATAAATTTAAAGAACTTCTTCATATTGATCACCCTTTCTTCTATGATACTCGATATATTTTAACACATACCACGGAAAATACAAACAGATTTTATTAATTTTTTATCCGGATTTGAAAAATTAGCAGGCATTCCGCCTGCCAATCTTGACAGCGGGAGCTGAAAACTATACTATTAAAGAGTTATATATTATTCAGGAGCTTATTCAGGAGGTGATAGGTCATGGGGGAAAATGAGAGAAAAGATTCTGTTATCTGGACAGATAAGAAACATATACTTGGTATGCCGATCAGCTTTACAAGGTATACTCTCGACAGAGAGCGTCTGACCTTGAAAAAAGGTATTTTTACAACGACAGTTGATGAATTGCTGCTGTACCGGATCATGGATCTGAAAATGACCTGCACACTGTGGCAGAAACTGTTTGGAGTCGGGACAGTCCATATTTACTCCGCAGACAGGACAGACAGTCACCTGGATCTGGTCAATATCAAAAGACCGGATGAGGTACGCCGCAGGCTGAGCCGCCTGGTCGAATCGGTTCGGGAAGAGAAACGTCTGACCGGCAGAGAGCTGTATGGTATGGCTGGAACGGATGGCATGACTGAGAGAGGGGATGTCCCTGTCAGGGACAATTATTACGACAGATAAAGAAGACTGATTAACAGATCAAAGGACAGGAAAGAGGTTATTTAAGTGGACAGGAAACTGAAAGTTGGAATACTGGGTGCAACGGGGATGGTTGGACAGCGCTTTATTACGCTTCTTGCAGAGCATCCCTGGTTTGAGGTGACATCGCTGGCAGCAAGCGGAAGATCTGCAGGAAAAGCCTATCCGGAGACTGTAGAAGGCCGCTGGAAGATGGACGTCCCTGTTCCGGATGCCGTAAAGGGGATTTGTGTACGAAATGTCCTCGATGTAGAAGAAATCTGCAGTGAAGTTGATTTTGTATTCAGTGCAGTAGATATGACCAAGGAAGAGATCCGCCGGATCGAGAATGCTTATGCAGAGTGTGAGACTCCTGTCGTGTCAAACAACAGCGCTCACCGTTGGACAGAGGATGTACCGATGGTGATCCCGGAGATCAACCCCGAGCATTTTTCAGTCATAGAGACGCAGCGGAAACGGCTCGGCACGAAGAGGGGTTTTGTTGCTGTAAAGCCGAATTGTTCCATTCAGAGTTATACGCCTGTGCTCGATGCCTGGAAAGAGTTTGAACCGCAGCAGGTGATGGTAAGTACCTACCAGGCAATCTCCGGAGCGGGTAAAACGTTTCAGGACTGGCCGGAAATGGAGAGAAATGTTATTCCCTATATCGGGGGAGAAGAGGAAAAGTCTGAGATGGAGCCCCTGAAAATCTGGGGACATATTGAGGATGGGAAGATTGTCCGCGCTTCTTCGCCTCTGATCAGTGCGCAGTGTATACGTGTGCCTGTCCTGAATGGACATACGGCCACTGTGGCGGTGAAATTTGCATCAAAACCTTCCCGGGATGAGCTGATTGGGAAGCTGGAGGCATATCGCGGCCTGCCCCAGGAGCTGGGACTTCCCAGCGCGCCGGCACAGTTTATCCGCTATATGGAAGAAGATAACCGCCCGCAGGTTGCCCTGGATGTGGATTATGAGAATGGTATGGGTATCAGTGTTGGGCGCCTTCGGGAGGATCCGATTTTTGATTATAAGTTTGTCGGCCTTTCCCATAATACGATCAGGGGGGCAGCCGGCGGCGCGATTCTGTGTGCAGAACTGCTTACAGCACAGGGTTACATCGAGGCGAAATAGCAGGAGAGGTTTATTATGGCAGGGAATAAAAACAGACTGGTACCGTATGAAATTGAGAAAAACCAGGTGCATGCTGTCGTAGAAAAAATAGACTGGGAGCGGATCTTTCTTCATATCGATGTCAGAGTAGAAGGAAGTCTGGAAGGTGCAGAGGGAAAACCGTACGATTTTTACTTTGTCGATCAGGATTATTTCTGCGGTTTCAAGGGCCATATCCTCTCTTCTGAAGACGGCCTCTATCATCTGGAGGTCCATATCACAAACAATGGTTGTCAGAGAGCGATTCTTTTCGGAGAATATGCTCTGATTGTTGTGCAGGATGGCAGGCAGGCTGCCAAAGCGAGGCTTTCTTATGAAATGGCCGGGAATCTGGATGCTGCCTCCCGCAATTTCCTTTACAGCAACAAAAACCGTGTCTATGCAGTTTCTTTCGTGCTGGACGGTGATGATGAGAATCTTCCCTTCTATATGCATGCTCTGCCCGCCAAAAAGGTCGGGGCAGGTACTCCGCCGACAAACAAAAAGAAAAAGGCGGAGATTTCGCTGAATCCCAAGACGATCTTTACAAACTGGTATAATAAAAACAACAAGATCAACATAGCTTCGATCTACCATACAAACCGTCGTCAGAAGAGCGCAAACGGGAAGAAGAATATCCTGTTTTATTCCGAACAGAGTGATAAGCTGGGTACCAACCTGGCGGCTGTGAAGGACAGGATGCTGGCCAGAGGTCTGGATTCGGAGTTTGAAATTGCGGAATATACCCGTTCCATCAAGGATCATCCCACCAAGGGCATGAAGGAATGGATGGATCTTCTGAAGAAACTGGCTAACGCGGATATCATCTTCATGGATGACCATGCCCCGACGCTGGACTGGCTGACACTGGATTCCAAAACAAAGATCGTACAGCTTTGGCATGCCGGAGCAGGGTTTAAGTCTTCCGGGTACAGCCGCTGGGGCCATATCGGATGTCCGGCTCCCTGGTCCTGTCACAGGCAGTATTCTTACGGGATTTCAGGATCCCGCAAAATTGCCCATTTCTGCTCTGAAGTATGGGGGATGAATACCTCCCGTGTCCTTCCGACTGGGATGCCGCGTCTTGACGAATACCTGGATAAGGACTACAGGGAAGCGAAGGTACAGGAACTTTATGAAAAGTATCCTGCAGCGAAGGATAAAAAGGTGATTCTGTTTGCACCGACTTACCGTGGGACTGACCGCAGCGATGCATTCTATCCTTATAACATGATCGATTTCGAGGGACTCCGAGAAGTGTGCGGGGAGGAGTATGTCGTGTTCTTCAAGATGCATCCCTGGGTTTCCAAAAAGATTCCGATCCCTGCTGAGTATAAGGATGTGTTTTTTGATCTGGCGAAATATCCCAATATCAATGATCTGTTCTATATCACAGAGCTGCTGATTACGGACTATTCCTCCAATATCTTTGAGT
>CADBQK010000049.1 GCA_902796775.1 uncultured Lachnospiraceae bacterium | reverse complement strand
TCGAGGAAATAACCAAATGCGGCATACTCACATACCGTTTCCTGTCAAAAAAATGGGTACGGAATGTGATACATAATATAGACGAATGACAGCCGCGCTGTATCCAAAAAAACATTTTTTTGATATAATCATGCTGTCGACAATAAATACCCTTCTGTCTTAATTGCAGGAATTCGAAAGGAGAAATACTCATGTTAAAAAAGATGCTGGCAATAGCTCTGTCGCTGGCTCTGGCAGCGACCACACTGCCGATGACAGTTTATGCTGCTGACGTCTCCGGCGAAGAAAGCCACACGGAGGAGCTTGCGCAGGATATAATCGAACAGGACGACGGAAGCGATCCCTTTGATTTCGTAGAAGGGGATTCGGAGGAAGCCACCCGTGAAACAATTCCCGATAAGTTCGATCTTTCCGGAAAATTCATTGATGACGGCGATAATACTCCGTATGTTACGCCTGTAAGATTCCAGAACCCTTTCGGATCATGCTGGGGTTTTGCTGCGGTAGCAGCTTGCGAGATAAGCCTGCTGGGCGATGGTCTGGCGCAGCTCGACGAATATGACGCCGGAAATCTGGATCTTTCTGAAAAGCATCTGTCGTATTTCGTTTCCCAGCCTATTATGGATAAAACCCATTCCCAGTATGGTGAAGGGCGCTATACCAAAAACGGCGTGACCGCTTCACAAAAGATCAATATGGGCGGACAGCCCGTATACGCAACAAGCCTTTTCTCCTCCGGCATAGGCCCAAATCTGGAGGACAGAAACGATGTTGAAGAATACATTTTAAAGTACCGGGGCAAAAATGGCGATGTTGAGAAAAGAAAAATCGACGGCAAAATGGTGAATTTCTGTTACGACAGCGACGATGACTGGTCGATTCCCGAAAAATACAGGTTCTATCAGTCATACCAGCTTAAAGAATCGGTTACTTTACCGACACCCGCAGGCGGCAACGACAAGACATACAAATACAACGCAAATGCGACAAAAGCCATCAAAACTGAGTTGCTCAAGAAACACGGCGTCACTGTCGGATTCTGCGCTGATTCGTTCATGCCCAGCCAGGAAGCCGGTGACGGAAAATATATAAGCAAGAACTGGGCTCACTATACATATAATAACGAATCCGTAAACCACGGCGTTTGTATAGTCGGCTGGGATGACAGTTATTCAAGGGATAATTTTGTAGACGGACATAAGCCTCCGAAAAACATGTTCCCCGACGGCAAGCACGAAGGCGCGACTGACGGCGGCAACGGCGCGTGGCTTGTTAAGAACAGCTGGGGATCCGGAGAAGAGGAATTCCCTACTAAAGGTTACGGCACCTGGGGTATCCCCAATGAAGACGGAGTCAGCACCGGGTATTTCTGGATCTCCTACTATGACAAATCACTGTCTATGCTCGAATCTTTCGCATTCGATAAAAGCAATGTAGGCAGTGAGTATTATCTGGATCAGTACGATCTGCTTGGTCCATCCGATTACCAGAAAATGGAGGATGACGAAGAAATGTTTATGGCCAATGTTTTCAAAGCAGAAGGATGCATGAATCTGACGCAGGTAACATGCCAGACCGCCCGTCCCAACACCAAAGTGAAGAGCGAAGTATATATCCTCAGTGATAATTTCGTTACTCCGAGAGACGGTGTACGCGTCGCCTCCACAGATGAAGAACAATATGCCATGGGCGGATACCACAAGATGGATCTCACCAGTCCTGTTACTATCCAGAAAGGACAGTATTACAGCGTTGTTCAGCGTCACATGGCTCCAAACGGGAAATACATCCTGCTTATGCCGAAAGCACTGGGAGAAGGATATGTCAAGACCACCGGCGCTTCTGTATGGTCGAAAGGCGTGATCAATAAAAAAGAGAGTTTTGTCGGCAATTTGAAAGAATGGGACGACTATAAAAACCTGGTAACCATGATGCGCAAAGAAGACCCGGATAATTTTTTCACTTACGATAATCTGCCGATCAAGGCAGTCGGCGAAAAGAAGGATAATCTCCGCATGAGTGTGGACAGTTCCGTTAAACTCTCATCCAGAGGCAGCATGACCAGCGACACTCTCAGGGTCAAGTTCAAGGGCGACATGGATCTTCTTCCTGATGACATTGCGGTTTCATTCGGTTTCGTAAACAGCAGCCGCGGGATCTCAGACACCTCCGCTATCGTAGATGTCACACAGCCGGATCCGAATGATGATACGTTATACAAGATCAAGGCCAAAAAGGCCGGAAAAGTGAAACTGGTTATCAAGGCTGACGGAGTGGGACAAAGCATCGTTGATATCAATGTGGTAGAACCGAAATTCCTCCAGGCTCTGATATGGGATAATAAACACGTCTACACCGGAAAAGCGATAAAATGCGGAAACATTTCCGTTGTAGACAATCTGGATGGCGAAGTCAATAAAAAAGACTACACAGTATCATATAAAAACAATATAAAATGCGGCGCTGCAACGGCAATCATAAAGCCTGCCTCCGGAAGTATTTACAAAACTTCTATAAGCGCTAAATTCCGCATTGTTCCGAAGAAAGCCGTGATCTCATCGTTTGCGGCTGGCAAAAACAAACTGACAGTTAAGGTAAAAAGCCAGAAAAAATCCGGCGCGACCCGGTATCAGGTTTCATACCATAAGACAGGAAAGAAGAAATGGATCACTAAGAAATTCAGTACCAAGAGCAACAAGCTCGTTCTGAAAGGTCTCAAAAAAGGCGCGAAGTACAAAGTACGTGTAAGAGCGTTCGCAAAGAACGCGGGTTACGGCAAGTACAGCAATATCCGAACCAGCCCGAAAGTAAAATAGATTTCCTGTACTGAAAGAAACGATATAATAAACCCCGGGATCTTCCGTATCCCGGGGTTTTTCATATCATCATAAAAGCCGCTGCTTTTCCGCTACATCAGCGGGGCTATAAGTTTCATAAGGTGTCCCATTACCTTGTAGAATAACTTTTCTTTTTTTATGGTCTCC
>CADBQK010000048.1 GCA_902796775.1 uncultured Lachnospiraceae bacterium | reverse complement strand
CCGTGATCCCAGGTGAGTCCGCCCTGAAAATATGCTGTGTAAGGTTCTTTCAGCGGGCCATCAGCACTGAGTTCGATGGACGCGCCGGATACAAAAGCGCCAGCTGCCATAATGACATCACAGTCATATCCGGGCATTGGCCAGGGCTCCGGTGAAAGGTAACTGTCCACAGGCGCAGCAGCCTGGATACCCTTGCAGAAAGAAATCAGGGCCTGCGGTGAGCGCAGGATCACAGCCTGAATTATATCATATCGTTCTTCCCCGGATGACGGAATCACTTCAAATCCCAGTTCCTCATAGATCCTGGCTGCAAAGATGGCAGATTTTAATGCGGCTGCCGTAACCTGCGGAGCCATAAACAATCCCTGGTACAAGGAACGGTTGATCCCGAAATTAGCACCAACCTCACGCCCCAGTCCGGGGGAAGTCAGTCTGTAAGCTGCATTTTCCACATATTCCTTTTTCCCTGCGATATATCCGCCGCTGGCAGCCAGCCCGCCTCCCGGGTTTTTGATCAGGGAGCCAACACAGAGATCAGCCCCCACATCGCAGGGCTCTATTTCCTCGACGAATTCACCATAGCAGTTATCTACCATACAGATCAGATCAGGACGGATATCTTTTATAAATGCGATCAGCTGTCCGATCTGCTCAACCGAAAAGCTGGGCCGGGTGAGATACCCTTTGGACCTCTGGATCGTAACCAGTTTCGTACGGTCATGAATAGCTCTGCGGATAGCCGGATAGTCGAAACTGCCGTCAGGCAGCAGCTCAACCTGGCGGTAAGTCACGCCGTATTCAGCTAATGACCCCCGTTCCGGCCGGATCCCGATCACACCCTGAAGGGTATCGTAGGGAGGGCCGACCGGGGACAGCAGCTCATCCCCGGGACGCAGATTGCCCGCAAGAGCTGTAGCAAGCGCATGCGTACCGCAGGTAATGTGGGGACGTACGAGCGCGTCTTCTGTGTGAAACACAGCAGCATACACTCTCTCCAGATTATCCCTGCCCTCATCATTATAACCGTATCCGGTGGAAGTCATGAAATGAGACTCGCTGACCCTGTTTTTCTGCATAGCATCCAGAACCTTCAGCTGATTATATTCCGTGATCCGGTCGATCCTGCAAAAACGCTCCTTTAATGATTCCTCTGCTGCTCTCGATAATTCCAGAACTGCCGGACTGATGCCCATTTTTTCGTATATTTCCGTTAATTGATCATTGAAGATGGCTGTCATGTTATTGACCTCTTTGCTCCTTTGTTTCTGTCAAAGTCATTTCACGGATCCTGCTGCACATATAATCCAGGATCTCTTGTGTATCCGTAAATGTATCGATGTCGACCCAGATGACATCCTTTTCCCGCCTGAACCATGTCAGCTGCCGTTTTGCAAAACGTCTGGTATCCCGTTTGATCAGCTCAACCGCTCGTTCATAAGAGATTTCCCCGTCCAGGAAGCTGAGCATCTGCTTATAACCGATTCCCTGCATGGAAATGTGTTCACGTGACAGCCCCCGTTCTTTCAGCTTAATGACCTCACTGGCCAGCCCGGCTGACAGCATATCATCCACTCGTCTTTCAATCCTGTCGTACAGTTTCTTCCGGTCCATCGTCAGGACGAAAAATGCAAAACAGTATGGAGACTTGCGCATGGATTCTTCACTATTATGTGCGGAAAGCTCCCACCCGGTCTGTCTGTAAAATTCAAGGGCACGGATCACCCGTTTCACGTTATGGGGATGAATGGCCTCTGCAGATGCAGGATCCTTTTCCTTCAGCTCATCATACAGCTGCTGCGGGCCGCCATCCTCTTTGGCGATCTTCATCAATTCTTCCCGGTAAGTAAGGTCGGTATCAGTCGGAGTAAAATTAACACCCTTCAGGAAGGCCTGGATATAAAACCCGGTCCCGCCGACCAGGATCGGAATATGTCCTCTTTGACGTATCCCGCTGTATGCATCCTGAGCCATCTGCTGAAACGCAGCTACATTATAAGGCTCTTCCGGCTCCATCACATCGATCAGATGATGCGCAATACCCTCCATCTCATCCATTGTGATCTTGGCTGTCCCGATATCCATCCCCCGGTAAACCTGCATAGAATCGGCGGATATGATCTCACCACCGATCCGCTTTGCCAGAGCAATACCCAAACTGCTCTTTCCGGAAGCCGTTGGCCCGGCAATTATCACTAAAGGTTCTTTTTTCATTACCTAATCCTGAATTCGCTTAAAACGTTTATCGATCTCATATCGTGAAAATGACACGATCGTTGGCCTGCCGTGCGGACAATTGTAGGGATCGTCACAATCCCGCAGCTCATCCAGCAGTGCCAGAGCTTCTGCTTCAGACAGAACCTGATTGCCTTTTACGGCAGCCTTGCAGGCCATGCTGGCTATTTTCCAGGTGATCTGGCTCCCTTCTATACTGCCTCTTTCCGGGGTCAGACTGTCCAGCACCTCAATAAACAGATCCCGGATATTCATTCCGAACAAATAAGAAGGCACTCCGTAAATTGCGTATTCATTCCCGCCAAAGGGCTCAATCTCAAAGCCGAATGATGTAAACAGATCCTGATTGTTTTTCAATATCTCCTGTTCCCGTGCTGATAAGGTGATCACAACAGGAGGGGTAAGATGCTGTATAGCCAGGAATCCCTTCTCAAAATCTTTGCGGATCTTTTCGTAGAGGATTTTTTCATGGGCGGCATGCTGGTCCATCATATACATTTTCCCGGCAAACTCCAGTATCCAGTATGTTCCAAAAATCTGTCCGACCAGACGGCAGAAGGGAGCTGCCTGTTTATCCAGCAGATTATCCGGAAGAATACTCTGCTGCCTGCCTGTAAGCTCCAGGAAGCTTTCCTGTCCGCCAGATTGCACTGTAAAACTCTCCTGCCTTCCCGCACTGCCGGCAGGTGTACTGATATTTTCCGTCTGGTCAGAAGGATCATTGATACTCTCCTGTTTGTCCACAGGCACAAGGCTTACTTCTCGTTTGTCCGCAGAAGAAATACTTATTTCACCTTTTTCCACAGAAGCAATGCTTATCTCTTCTTTATACGCAGAAGATGGTTTTTTCTGTGTCTTTAAAAAGGGAGTGGATGAATCCGCTATCACAGAAGGTGCAATCTCCTGCCTTTTTTTCACCTCAAATGGTTCCGGGATGTCGGCAGCTGTCACTTTCCGGTTCTGATTCTTTTGTTTGTGCACAGGACTTTCAAAGCTGCCCTGCGGTGTCAGATCTTTTGTCTGAAGCAGAGTACGGACGCTATCATATACCAGTGAGTAGATTTCTTCATTCCGGTTAAAGCGGATCTCCAGCTTTCTCGGGTGGACGTTCACATCGATCAGCTCTGGTTCGATCTCAAACTGCAGGGCCGTAAATGGGAATTTATGGATCATTACGAAAGTTTTATAAGCATCTTCGATTGCCTTTGTAATGATATCACTGCGGATGTAACGTCCGTTTATAAAATAGTTCTCCCAGCTCCTGTTGCCGCGTGAGAGAATGGGTTTCCCGATAAAACCGGATATCCTCAGCCACTCCGGCATAGACTCCGGATTGTTTTCTGCAGGAATCAGATGCAGAGCCGCTTCCCTGCCAAAAACCTGATAGATAACATCCTTAAGACTGCCATTGCCGGATGTGGATAACTTCATCTGGCCGCCGCTTGAAAACTTAAAAGAAATATCCGGTCTGGAAAGGGCCAGCCTGGACACCAGATCGCTCACATATCCCGCCTCAGTCACAACTGTTTTCAGAAATTTCCTTCTCGCAGGAGTATTATAGAAAAGATTCCTCACAAGGATCGTCGTCCCATCCGGACAGGCTACCTCCTGGAGCTCTCCCTCCTTACCTCCCTCGACCAGGAAGCGAATACCGGCGATCTGGTCTCTTGTCTTTGTCAAGAGCTCCGTCCGGCTGACCGCAGCAATACTGGAAAGAGCCTCACCTCTAAAGCCCAGTGTCCCGATCCCAAGAAGATCCATAACATTTGTAATCTTGCTGGTCGCATGCCGCTGAAAGGCATCCCGGATATCTTCTCTGGCGATCCCATCCCCATTATCTGTGACACGAATCAGATCAATGCCGCCCCCCGCAATCTCAATACTGATCACTGAGGCATGAGCATCGATCGCATTCTCAACCAGCTCTTTCACGACAGAAGCAGGCCTTTCAACGACCTCGCCGGCAGCGATCGCATTGATCGTATCCTCATCCAGAAGCCTAATCGCCTTCATAGCGTTCATCCTTTCGTATATCGCTCAGGAGATGACTGTCCCCCGCCTACCCCTGCTGCTTTATGATCTTCTGCAGCCTGTCCAGCTCATTGAGAGCAGCAAGCGGTGTCATGGAAGTCAGATCGATCTGCGCGATCTCTTTGAGAACAGGATGGGATTCCGGAACAAAGTCAAACATATTCATCTGTCTCTGGCTTGCCGGCACAGAAGCCTGCGGTTCCGCAACCATCAGGCTTTCACTGCTCTCCTGCTCATTTTTTCCATCTGTAAGTACTGCAGCCTGCTTTCTCTTCTCTCCCTTTTTTGCTGCGGGAGAAATCTCACGGACTGTCTTTTCCATTTCTTTTTCCAGCAGGCGCATCGCGATCTCTTTGGCACGATCAATGACCGGCTGTGGTACACCGGCCAGCCTTGCCACCTGGATACCATAACTCTTATCCGCTCCCCCGGGTATGATCTTGCGCAGAAAGATGATGTCATCTCCCTGCTCACGAACTGCAATACAGTAATTATTCACACTATCAACCTTGCCCTCGAGCTCAGTCAGCTCGTGATAATGAGTGGCAAATAGTGTTTTTGCACCCAAAAGCTTTGGATCCGCAATATGCTCTACCACTGCCCAGGCGATCGCCAGGACATCAAAGGTACTGGTACCGCGGCCGATCTCATCCAGGATCAGCAGGCTTTTTGATGTCGCATTCCGCAGGATATTGGAAACCTCTGTCATCTCCACCATGAACGTACTTTGACCGCTGGCCAGGTCATCTGAAGCCCCGACACGGGTGAAAATACGGTCTACGATTCCGATGTTTGCTTTGGATGCCGGTACAAAGCTGCCCATCTGTGCCATCAGAACGATCAGCGCAGTTTGTCTCATATACGTAGACTTACCGGCCATGTTCGGACCGGTAATAATAGAGATCCGGTGCTTTTTATTATCCAGGAAAGTATCATTCTCAATAAACAGCTGGCCCTGATTCATCTTCTCGATGACCGGATGCCTCCCGCCTGTGATATCGATGATGCCTTTTGTATTGATAGCAGGCCGGCAGTAGGCATTATCCTGGGCAACATGCGCCAGGGAAGCCAGTGCATCCAGGTTTGCTACAGCCCTGGCACTGGACTGGATACGGAGCATATGTCCGGCTATTTCATCGCGCACCTGGCAGAACAGATCATATTCAAGGACTGACAGCCTGTCCTGGGCTCCCAGAATCGTATCTTCCAGTTCTTTAAGCTCAGGGGTTATATAACGCTCGGCATTTGCCAGCGTCTGCTTTCTTGTCCAGTCATCCGGAACCATTTCTTTATAAGAATTTGTTACTTCCAGATAATAACCGAATACTTTATTGTAACGTATGCGCAGGTTTTTGATGCCTGTTTTCTCCCGCTCCTCTTCCTCCAGTTTTGCCAGCCATTGCTTGCCGTTTGTCCCGGCTTCACGCAGGCGGTCCACTTCTTCGGAAAAACCTTCCCGGATGATCCCTCCTTCCCGGATCAGGATCGGCGGATCATCTTTGATGGCAGATGAGATCAGGTCACAGATATCCGTCAGGTCATCCATCTTTTCAAGCACCAGCTTCAGTTTGGCACTTTTAACTCCCTGCAGAAGCGCCCTGATCGGAGGAAGCATGCGGATCGAGTTGCGAAAAGCTGTCAGATCTCTTGGATTTGCTGTATGGTAGCTGATCCTGGTCAGGAGTCTTTCCATATCGTAAATGGCGCTCAGGTATTCCCGGAGCTCAGAGCGGGTGATCATATCCCCGTAAAGCTCCTGTACCGCTTCCTGTCTGTCCAGGATCCTTGATTTATCGATCAGAGGCTGCTCGATCCAGCTGCGCAGCAGTCTTGCTCCCATAGCGGTTTTCGTCTTGTCCAGCACCCAAAGCAAAGAGCCTCTTTTGTTCTTCTCACGAAGGGTCTCGGTCAATTCCAGATTTCTGCGGGTGGCATTATCCAGAACCATCGCTCCGCCGCTGCGGTATGGTGCGATCCTTGTCAGATTCGCCAAGCTGTTTTTCTGCGTCTCGGACAAGTACATAAGGAGCGCTCCGCAGGCAGCGCAGGCAGTCGGGAAAGCATCCAGCCCCAGACTCTTTTCATCCGGTACATGAAAATGCTCCCGCATTTTGCTCATACTCACATCTTCATCCAGATACCAGTTTTCCAGTGTGCTGACCAGAGCTCCTGTCCTGACCCGGATTTCCTCCAGCGAAACGCCGCTCATGGCAAAAGCATCATTCACTATGATTTCGGAGGGTGAGAATCTGTACACCTCATCAAGCAGTTCTTTCGCGCTTCTGGTTTCAGTCGTATAGAAATCTCCTGTAGAAATATCTGCTGCAGCAACGCCAAACCTGCTAAAGGTATAAACCAGGCAGAGGATAAAGTTATTCCGTCCTTCATCCAGAGCCTGGCTGTCAATATTTGTACCCGGGGTAACGACCCGGATCACATCACGTTTGACCAGTCCTTTCGCCAGTCTGGGATCTTCCATCTGCTCGCAGATTGCCACTTTATATCCCCGGGAAACCAGCCGGTTGATATATCCGTTTGCAGCATGATACGGAACACCGCACATAGGCGCTCTCTCGTCCAAGCCGCAGTTCTTTCCGGTCAGAGTCAGCTCCAGCTCCCTGGAAGCAGTCCTGGCATCATCGAAAAACATCTCGTAAAAATCACCAAGACGATAAAAAAGAATGCAGTCCCTGTACTGCTGCTTTACAGCCAGGTACTGCTGCATCATCGGCGTAAACTCAGCCATGGATCATCCTCCATCATCAGGCAGGAAACAAGCGGGGCTCTCCCCCGCACAAAAGGAGACAGGGGGACGGTTCTTTTTTCTCCCTCTGTCTCATGCCGCCTGGAAGGAGACAAAGTAACCGTACCCTGTCTCCCTTACACGTTAAACAACAGATCTTCGTACGTAGGAAATGGCCAGAACCTGCTGTCGATCAGGGTTTCCAGCAGATCTGCCGGCCTGCGGACCTGGTCAAATTTTGCGCGTACGGTATCGCGGTAGGCGATCGCCTGCTCTTTTGTATTCCTGATACGTACAGCACGATTGGTGGCTTCCTCCAGCGACTGTACAGCATCGGACATTTCATTTAAGGCAGATGTGATCTGGCTCAGATTCTTTTTCGGTACACTTGCATCTGCTCCGGCCTGCTCCAGTTTATTTACAGAATCAGCTATATCCGCTGCTGCTTTGATTACGGTAGGCATGATCTGTTTTTTTGCCATTCCGATCATCGTTCGCGCTTCGATATTGATTGCCTTAGCATAATACTCATATCCGATTTCTTCCCTGGCGGCCAGCTCAACGCGGTTCAGGACGCCATGTTTTTCAAACAGTTCGATCACAGAGGGATCAGAAAGGACTGCGCATGCATCGACGGTATTGCTTATCACGGGGAGTCCGCGTTTTTTTGCTTCCTCGACCCATTCCTGCGAATATCCGTCACCATTGAAAATGATCCGGGTATGCTCGCTGGCCCATTTACGGATGAGGGTATGGCAGGCAAGGTCAAAATCATCCGCCTTTTCCAGATAGTCCGCTGCCTGCGACAGTGTTTCCGCAACAATGGTATTCAATACGATATTCGGATCAGCTGTAGAAACAGAAGCTCCCACCATACGGAATTCAAACTTGTTGCCTGTAAAAGCAAAAGGAGAAGTACGGTTTCGGTCTGCTACATCTTTAGAAAAGATCGGGACGGTGGATACACCGGTATCCAGACTCTTACGGTGGATCGAATGTGTAGCATCGCCGGTCTCACTCAGCTGAAGAAGTACATCATCCAGCTGGTCTCCCAGAAAAACGGAAATGATAGCCGGAGGTGCCTCATTTGCCCCCAGACGGTCATCATTGCCAGGCGATGCAGCTGAATAGCGCAGAAGCGGTGCGTAATCATCGATCGCCTTCAGGATAGCGGTCAGGATCAGCAGAAACTGCTTGTTGTCATGCGGTGTATCTCCGGGATCGAGCAGATTCCTGCCGCAGTCTGTACTCATGGACCAGTTATTATGTTTGCCGGATCCATTGATACCGGCAAAGGGTTTTTCATGCAGCAGGCACACCAGGTCATGTCGCAGAGCGATCTTCTGCATCAGCTCCATGATCAGCTGATTATGATCTGTTGCGATATTAGTTGTTTCATAGATCGGTGCCAGCTCGTGCTGGGAAGGAGCTGCCTCATTATGCTGGGTCTTGGCCGGGATGCCGAGTTTCCACAACTCCTGGTTAAGCTCCGTCATAAAATCAAAAACACGGTCCTTGATTGTCCCGAAGTAATGATCGTCCAGCTCCTGCCCTTTCGGTGCAGGAGCTCCAAACAATGTACGGCCGGTAAAGATCAGGTCTTCTCTTTTGCTGCAGGTCTCCCTGTCGACCAGAAAGTATTCCTGTTCTGCGCCTACACTGGTCGTCACAAAACGTGCTGCTGTATTTCCAAACAGCCGCACGATCCTAAGCGCCTGCTTGCCCAGTGCTTCCATGGATCTTAAAAGCGGCGTTTTATTATCCAGTGCTTCACCATTAAAAGAACAGAAAATTGTGGGAATGCAGAGCACTGCAGTCCCGGATGGATACTCACGGACAAAAGCCGGAGAAGTACAGTCCCATGCCGTATATCCGCGGGCTTCGCAGGTTGCCCGGATACCTCCGGAAGGGAAGGAAGAGCCATCCGGTTCCCCGCGGATCAGTTCCTTTCCCGACAGCGACATGAGTACACGCCCATCCGTCTGTGGATTAATGAACGCATCATGTTTCTCTGCTGTAATACCTGTCAGAGGCTGGAACCAGTGGGTAAAATGGGTAGCTCCTTTATCGATTGCCCATTCCTTCATCTCATGCGCAATGATCTCAGCCACATGAGGTTCCAGATCTTTGCCTTCAAACAAAGTGTTTTTGAATTCGGCATAGATCTTTTTCGGCAGTCTCTGCTTCATTGTCTCATCATCAAATACGTCCGATGCATAGATCTGTGCTACATTCATTTTATCCGCCATATCCATCCTCTTTTTCTGTGTCATATCACACTGGTTTTTAAAAATCATCCTGTTTATCTGACCCCGGAACTTTTTCGATCCGGGCTCATCCTCATTTAATCGTGCCTGGTTTAATCGGGTCTGTTCAGGATGATACCAGTTCTCCTATATAGTAGAATCCCTTACATTCCTGCAGCCTGACTTGAACGATTTTTCCTGTCAGTGAAGCAGGTCCTGCAAAATGTACGATGATGTTGCTGTCCAGACGGCCGGTCAGCATGCCAGTATCCCTGGGATTGACTTCTTCAGCCAGGACAGGCAGCACCTGCCCGGTAAAGCGGGATACCTTCTGAGCCGCCTTTTTCTGCACAAGTTCCAGAAGCCGGTTAAATCGTTCATGAACGATCTCCTCCGGGATCTGGTCTGTCCTGGATGCAGCCGGTGTCCCCGTACGCGGCGAGTAGATAAAAGTAAAGGCGCTGTCAAAACCGACCTCTTCTACAACCTGCATTGTCTCCTGAAAGTCTTCCTCAGACTCCCCCGGATAGCCGACAATGATATCTGTTGTCAATGAAATATCCGGACAGGCCAGCCTTATCCTGCGGACCAGGTCCAGATACTGTTCTTTGGTATACTGCCGGTTCATACTTTTCAGCACTTTCGTGCTGCCGGATTGAAGCGGGAGATGCAGATGGCGGCAGATCTTTTCTGATTCTGCCATCACCTGGATCAGTTCCCCAGACAAGTCCTTCGGATGTGAGGTCATGAAACGGATACGTCTGAGTCCATCGATCTTCTCCACTTCCTTCAGAAGAGCTGCAAAGCTCATCGGTGTATCCAGAGTCTTCCCGTAAGAATTGACATTCTGGCCTAAGAGCATGACCTCAACAACCCCTTCCGAGACAGCCTGACGGATCTCCTGAATAATCTCATCCGGCTCGCGGCTCCTCTCCCTCCCCCTTACGTAGGGAACGATACAGTAGCTGCAGAAATTGTTGCATCCGAACATAATATTGATACCGGTTTTAAACGGGTATTTCCGCCGGACAGGAAGTTTCTCGACGATCTGGTCAGTATCCTCCCAGATATCAAAAACCCGGTCCTCATCTTCCATCTTCCGGCAGACAAGTTCTGCCAGTTTGAAAATATTGTGGGTACCGAACACGATATCCACATGTTTGAATGAGGTTCGTATTTTTTCTGCTTCCTCCTTCTCCTGCATCATACATCCGCAGACAGCAATGATCATACCCGGATGCCTCTGTTTTGCTTTTTTCATCTGTCCAAGCCTGCCATACAGACGCATATTCGCGTTTTCACGGACTGTACAGGTATTGAATATCACAAAATCCGCCTTTTCACCCTTCTTGTCTTCGGAAGGAATGAACCCGGCTCTGCAGAGGATCCCCTCAAGTTTTTCGCTGTCTCTGGCATTCATCTGGCAGCCATAGGTATGAATGGAAAATGTAAGCGGCCTGCCGGCAGCTTTCGCCCTTACTGCAGCCAGCTCCCTGAGCCTGTCAATAAAATAATACTGCCTCTGCGGTTCTGTTAGCGGAGGTTCATCAAAAGGAAGCTGCTCTGCGGCCTGCATGATCTCATCCATTTACTGTGTCTCCCGTGCTCGGTTAAGAGCGCTGTCTGTCGTGCGCAGACAGAAAAAATCTTCGTTTCTGTGCTTGGCATCGAACTGGTAATTGTACTCGTAAGTATGGTATTCGTTTACCAGGTCGAAATACGGAGAGTCCATATCATCCAGCTTATATATGTTCCCCTCCGTATCCCTGTAACGGTGCGCAGTAAAAACAGGAATCTGTTTACGCATATCATTCAGGAATTTCTGATAGGCGGTCTGCGGCAGCCCTGCAATCTCTGTGATTGCTGCACTTAAGTAATTGATGCTGATATTCTCATATTCACGATCATACTCTCCATCCGGATCGATCTCATAGTTTGCCCAGATCACCAGAGGGGTCTCATAATGCTGGAACATCTTAGCAGGACTCAGCTTGCTTGGGTTCTTCCCATAAAGTTTGTTGAAGAAACCATTATGCAGATTAGGCTTATGATCTCCAAACAGCACCAGTATAGTGGGCTCATCCACATTGGAAAAATATTTGGTCAGCTCCTCAAAGGCTTCGTCTGAGTAATCACACAGATTTATAAAGCGCTTAAAGGCATCATCGGATGCATACAGTCCGCTGATATCGATATCCTGGATGAAATTATCATAATCTTCGACAAACCCGCCATGATTCTGGATAGTCACATTGAACATATAAAACGGCGCATCCGTCGTTTTTCGCTCTTCCTCATATTTTTTGATCACCCATCTGTAATCGCCGGCATCGGAGATCTTATTACGCACGTAATCATCTTCCGTACATTCTTCTTTTATTGTCTCCAGAGATATAAATTCACGGAAACCAAGATTCGGATATGCCCTCGGGCGGCTGTATCCATTGGCTTTGTATGGATGGAACGCATCATTTCCGCTGTAGCCGATATCGATCATATTCCAGGTTAGGGAAGGCTGCGGTTTACGTACATACAGTGCGTAGGGAACCGCATAGGAAGGCATAAAAGCAACAGAATTACCTGTCAGGTATTCATACTCGGTGTTGGCAGTCCTGCCGCCGAATACGTCTACGTGGACCTTTCCCGTGATAGCCTGCTTACTGTCAGACAGACTGTGGATAAATGCAAAAGGATCGTCACTGGTTTCGACCACATCGTAGGTAGTAAAATCAGTCAGGCTTTCGTTCATAAGGATAATGATATTGGGATCTTTGGAAGTATCATGATCAGTAACATCATCACTTTCATACCCGGAATCCGCCATCATCTTCTCTGCATTTTTGGCACTGTATCCTACAGGCTTGTCCAGCTGCATATAATAAAAACTTCTGATGAAATTGAGCGCTTCCCCGTTTTTCTGGTAGCTCTTATAAGGATTGAAAACCTTTACTTTGATCTGCAGCTTCGACGGAACGTCAGACAGAGCATAGATATACGTAATAGACAATGCCAGGGCAAGGGCAGGAAGTGCCGCTGCCAGACGCCTCTTTCCTTTCAATGCCAGGTTTTCCGCCGGAAGCCACATCATTGTGCTGATCAGACAGATACCTCCGAAGAGTCCGGTGAACATCTGTCTGGTCAAAGTAAAGCTGTAATCAGCGGCCACGTTCAGCGCTGTTCCTGCCACATAGATATCCGCAGCATTGATCGGCTCCCCCCTGAATTTGTATATGAAATAATTCAGCATG
>CADBQK010000047.1 GCA_902796775.1 uncultured Lachnospiraceae bacterium | reverse complement strand
TATCATTTTAAACACGTATGATATAATATAAATAGAAAATATGTTCAGTTATAAATAGCATTTTTTGACTGGAGGCACGAATGACAGCAAAGAATCTTTCATTTCAAGAATACATTTCCAAACGGTTTGACAATGCGATTTTTAACTCTTTAGCAGCTCATATTGAGGAAGTAAGGCGTAATGACTTCGACAGGCTTGACCTAAGGTTACGCAGAATCCGCAAACCCGGTGATGTTGAGCTGTATGATACAAAGGTATTGCGCGTTGATGCCTATGACCTTCCGGGCA
This sequence comes from uncultured Lachnospiraceae bacterium, assembly GCA_902796775.1. The sequence continues at coordinate 2,471 of CADBQK010000047.1, read as the reverse complement.
GCGAAGTTGGCTTTGATATCCGTGTGGAAGCGCATATTAAAGTTTGCGAAGGTGACCACCATTATGACAATATTGAATTTCCACAGCAATGGTTTGTGCTTCGCTGCACGGGGGATTTGGATAAGGACTTGGCCGATTTCTCTGTTAATGGTATCGACATTTATAATTCAAAGGATAAATACAAGAGGAAACTGTATGATAGTCTTGTTCCGGTAATCAGTAGGGAGGACTACGAACAGGCGGCAGTAGATTTTCTGAAACGGAATTATCCAAAGGGCCTTGTTCAGCCCGGGTATATTGATCCTATAGAAGTTGCCAAAAACATGGGACTGACCGTTGTCCAAAGATCCATTACGAAAGACTGCAGCGTGTTTGGGCAAGTGTATTTCCGGGACTGTGATGCCGAATTATATAACGATGATACCGGTGAAATGGAAACGATTCATATTCCAGCACGGACAATTCTTGTGGATCCGCAGACATATTTCCTCTATAATCTTGGCAAGGTCAACAACACTATTATTCATGAGTGCGTTCATTGGGATTTTCACAGGAAAGCGTTTGAATTGGATCGGCTCTGTAACAACGATGTCAGCATGATTGGCTGTCGGGTTGTCGGTGGTGTAAAAGGACGCGACAGCCATGCGGTCAGCATAATGGAACGGCAGGCAAATTCCTTGACCCCAAGAATTCAGATGCCGATGGGCGCATTTAAGACAAGAGCCATAAAATGGATTCGGGAATACCGGGAAAGAACCGGCAAGACAGACCTCATTGATATTATCCAGCCTGTCATTGACGCCCTTGCTATTGATTTTAATGTATCCAGGCTTGCCGCTAAAATCCGCATGGTGGATGCGGGTTGCGAAGAAGCGATTGGCGCCTTTAACTGGGTTGATGACCATTATGTGGCAACGCATCGCTTTAAAAAAGGTTCCCTGAAACCAAACCAGACATTCACTATCGGAGCAGAAGATCTGGCGCGGCAGTTAGTAAGCAATCCGAAACTAAAGGAAATAGTATCGGACGGCACGTATCTTTATGTTGATTCCCATCTTGTACTGGCATTTGGTAAATATGTTTGCACCGATGAAACGGGCATGACCATCCTTACGGATTATGCCCGGAACCATATGGACGAATGCTGTCTTGCGTTTGATATGACCGTTGAAGGCTGTGACGATAATGAATATTACACCGTCTGTTACCTGAACAAAGACAAAGATGCAAGAGTCATCCTTAACATTGCGTATACGGATGGACTGCAGTTTTCATCACCGGAACGTCAGAAGAAAATCCTGGAAGAGCAGGTGTATCGGTATGCCAATTTGTATAAATCTTTTTCAACTGATTATGTAGATTGCCTTCAGAAAGCATATAAGGACAGCGGGTTGAGTTATAAAGAGCTGGCAATAAATATTGGAATGCATCCTGATGTAGTCAGCCGCATTATCAATGGCAAGAACGACCCTGCGGTTGAATCCCTGGCGCTTATCTGTTTGGGAATGAAACTGCCATATAAATTGAGCAGCCATATCTTTCAATATTCACCCTGCGAGCTGTTGTATAGAAATAAAGCCCATATCTGGATAGATACGGCATTACAGACAATGGCTGGGCAATCCATGGCTTCAATTAAAAAGTTTCTTAATGACCACAATGTTTTTATAATCTAATATAGACCATCCTACCCGGCGAGTCGGATTTTGATACCGTACTGAGGTTAAAAACCTCAGTACGGTTATTTTTTTGCCTATTTTTCGGTGTTTTCCATCCGACTCCAAGAGTCGGACCGAGGTGCTGATTTTAGGTGTAATGTATAAGTGAAGGATAAAATGCTTAATTCTTTACTACGATACCCTCAATTACTAGCCTTCATTTCTGTTGTATAGTGAAGGGATTTAACTACTTGCTTGTAAGAGAGTGGATATCCACAAGAACCAATTAAAAACTGTTTGTAATGCCGGAACTGCGGCGCCTGCAATCCAGTGCACGGGATGGCAGGGTGTATCGCAGCCGTAGCTACGGCCTGTATATCAACCAAGGATGCCAGCGAACGCGATCTTGCTGGTCACCTTCATGGAAACGGAGTAATCCGCAGAGGTGACCGAATGAGAATCAAACTGGCATGCCATAACGGTTTTCTCCGTTTCCATTTATTGGAAAAAGGAGAAAATCAATATGGCAAACAAAGTAAAGGCCACGCCTGAAGCCGCATTCAGGCACAATTACACCGTAGACCAGGATGGTACTGTTTGGTATGACGCTCCGGTGCAAATCAGAGATCAGGCCGATTTGGCCAACTACCACATCCAGTGGTCTGACTGCCGGAAATGGCGTTTTGGCAGCGGCAAGCCGGTGATGGTACATTTTGTAAAAGTGCAAGAGCTTGCTGTCGCAGAGTTCTTGTGGAAAGACCTGAACTATGAGCACTGGCAGGAGTACGCCGCCAAAAGGTGCATGGTTCCGGG
>CADBQK010000046.1 GCA_902796775.1 uncultured Lachnospiraceae bacterium | reverse complement strand
TCCAGGCTTTTCCAGTCATAGCTCACCCACCACATGAAGCGGTCAGCAAGCACACCTTTATAAAACATTTCAGCGCACAGTCCGTCGATCATCTCATAAAACACGTTTCTGGCTTCTGAATACTTATACGGGCGGGGGAGTACCTGGCCGCTGGAGAGGGACTTATTCACCGGCTTGTAATTTTTGATATCCTGTATTGTCACTGGATCTATGCCCCAGGCATGTGCGACCAGGATCTCTCCGTCAATGCCAAACTCCTTATAAAACCAATCTTCATTGTACTGGCTCCGCTCTGCGATATCGCCCATAGTAAAGATATAATTCTTCGCCAGTCTTCTGGCTTTGCCGGGACCGACCATCCAGAAATCCATGATCGGCCTGTGGTCCCAGAGACGGTAGCAGTAACTCTCTTCATTGAGCTCCGCGATTCTGACACCATCTTTATCCGGCTGTGATTTTTTGGCTGTGATATCCATGCAGACCTTCGCAAGATACAGATTTGTCCCGATCCCTACAGTTGCAGTGATCCCTGTTTCTTTCAGGACTGCCCGTATCATGGTCATCGCCATGACATGCGCCGGATCGACGCCCTGCTTTTCCGCCTCTTTTCTGTAAAATGGCAGGTACGGTGTACAGTAGATAAAGGATTCATCCACGCTGTATACATGTATATCTTCAGCAGCAGCATAGCGGAGGAGGATGCTGTATATCTGCGCGGATACCTGCTCATAGAGTGCCATACGGGGGACCGCGGTGATATATTTTACCTTTTTCCCTGTACGCTGCTCATAGATCCGGATCGCCCTCTTAGCCTCGAAAAGACGGGGGCGGGAGGGAACGCCTATCGCTTTTAGCGCAGGAGATACTGCCAGGCAGATTGTCTGGTCAGAGCGGGAAGGATCGGCTACCAGGAGATTGACGGATAAAGGGTCCAGCCCCCGGGCGACCGCCTCCACGCTGGCATAATAGCTCTTCATGTCTATAGCAATATAGGTCCGCGAAAGGGAAGGAACCAATACTTTTTCTGAGCTCTTTATCGCCGGTTCCTGCTCTGATCTATTCAATCATCGTCCCTCCCCGAATGAGTCTGCCCGGTCATCAATAGTCCCCAGAAAGTTTTGTTTAGGGATGAAGGGAATCCTGACATCATCAAATCTGGCTTCAGCAGCGACCTTGAGCGCAACAAGGTTGACATTCACATCGAGGATGGATGCAATGCTTACGATGTCATATCCCTGGCAGATCAGTTCCTTTAATTGTGCAGTATCTATCAGTAAACCGGCCAGGAACACATTTGCTTCATATTCGCTATGGTCTTTCATGTCGAAAATCTCCCATTCCGCAATCTGGCGGAACTTCCCATCCTGGTCACGGCTGAGCATGTCCTGGTGAAAGAGGACATGTCCAAGCTCGTGTCCGCAGACCATCCGCTGCATCTGGCGGCTCAGGTTCCTGTTAATGAATATGTAGTAATTGTTCAGGATGTTGGTGCAGAAACCCTTTTGTCTTTTGGCATCAAAGTACCGCACCTGTATCCTGATTGCCTTGCCGTTCCATTTCGTTATGCTGTCGGCAAGTATAAAAGGGTCATTGGTCCCATATTCACGGATCAGTTCAAGAGGCGCTGTGAATAGTCTGTTGTCCATTTACGATCCTCCTTAGTTATCGGACTGGGTTTCATCTTCCTTCCGATAACGTCTGTTTACATACTTCCTGTTGCTTTTTTTAGCATCCCAGTAAGCCTCCTGCAGGGCCTGCATAATGGCATCCATATCTTCCTCTTCCATCTCTCCGCCGGCCCACATACTGCCGATCTCTGCTGCCATGTCCCATGCCTGCCGGGCACCGCGGCTGCCGTACTGCTCATTAGCACGGATCACAAAGGAGGCGTTTTCATCCAGAAGGACCTCCTCATGGATGCCGAGAGCTTTTGCAAGGCTGGTATAGGTATCTTTTTTCTTTGGGAGCCGTGCTCCGAGCTCATAATTCTGGACTGTCCGCAGGGAAATGCCTGCCGCTTTTGCCAGGTCATCCTGGGAGAGGCCTTTAGCCAGTCTGGCATTTCTGATCTTTTCACTGAAATTCATAGGGTTTTCCTTTCTGGAGCTGTATTCTCTCGTATGGTATCCGGTTTTCCTCTTGCTATCTTTCTGAATAGAGATTGCGGAAAAGTGCGTAAATCACGCAACTTACAATATGATAATAATACGAAGCATGAAAGATGTCAATAAAGAAAACGTAAAATTTCAAAAAAAGTTCGCATCTTACGTTTATAGCGAAATATATAAAGGATGGAGTATTCCAGAAAGCCAAGCAGGATGTGAGGGTAGCATAGCAGATCAGGCGTCCTGAAAAACGGACTATGGGTGTAAATGAGAGAGCCATTAAATGAAATATTAACTGCAAGTTTTTCAG
>CADBQK010000045.1 GCA_902796775.1 uncultured Lachnospiraceae bacterium | reverse complement strand
GGGGATACGGCTGTTGCTATCGATTATACGGCAACGCCCTACCCGCTGCAGCTTGCAAGGTTTCTCCTGGATCACGGCATCCATGTCTATGCGGTCTATCTGGACGAGATGGCCCCTGCGGAAAAAGACGCATTTCTCTATCTGCAGGAGAATTATCCGGATCTTCAGCTGCGCTGCGTTTCGCACTTTAAACGAAGTCTTCTGCCGCGCAATGATGCGCAGAAGCTGCAGGAAAAGGGCGGCGTTCTTGCGATCGGCCAGAAAGCAGCCTACTTTACAGGCACCGATCACTTTGTCAATCTCATCGAAAACAGCGGTCTGTACGGATACCGCGGGATCCAGAAGCTCTGCTCCCTGATGGAGGATGCTTACCGGGAGCCGTCGGATGTCAAGTCCATTATTCAGGTAAAAGCGTGGGGGTGCAGGGGATGAAACAATCACAAACAGTATTATCGACCTATTCCACGGATATGTTCGGTATTGCCTCGGCGCTTTTTGAACTGGGCGGGCTGATCGTGATCCACGACGCATCCGGATGCAACTCCACCTACACGACACACAATGAACCGCGATGGTATGATACCCCAAGCATGGTGTATATTTCCGGATTGAGGGAGGTCGATACCATTCACGGGAACGACCAGCGTCTGATCAACGATGTGATAGAGGCTGCCACTGAGCTGAACCCCTCTTTTATAGCCATTGGAGGCAGTCCGATGCCGAATGTCATCGGCACGGATTTCAAAGCGATCGCCCGGCTGATCGAGCGCCAGATAGGCATTCCCACGATGGGATTCCGGACAGACGGCATACATAGCTATGTCCCGGGAGCCGGTACAGCCTTCCACCAGCTGGCTAAGCGCTTTCTGAAGGAGCCTGCCGGCAAAAGGCCGCAGCACGCTGCAGGCAGCCCGGATGGCCGGCCGCTGCGCGTAAATCTGCTCGGGGCAACTCCTCTGGACTTTTCTGTCGTCGGTAATGTCACAGCACTGAAAAAGCTGCTATCGGATGCGGGCATGGAGCTTACCAGCTGCTGGGCAATGGGATCAACGCTGGAGGAACTGGCGGATGCCGCAAATGCGGATGTAAATGCGGTTGTCAGCTCCACCGGTCTGCAGACAGCTCAATACATGAAAAAGCGTTTCGGCATCCCCTTTGTCGCCGGCCTCCCCATTGGCCGGGCGGGGACCCGCGAATGGCTGGATGCTCTGTCATCTGCGGATACCGGCTATCTGACCGGTCTGACCGGAGAGGAGAAAATGCAGAATGCAGATACGGCTTTCGGCTCCTTAAATGCCTGGAAGTTTGACCCGGACGCCCAGATCCCGGACAGCCAGATACTGTTGATCGGCGAACCTGTCTTTCTGCATGCCATGAAGCACTACCTGACTACAGAACGAGGCGCCGAAAGTGTCCGGCTCCTTTGCCCGATCGCAGATGCCCCTGCCGTCCTGATGAACGGCATCGAAGTGGTCAGCGTTGAGGAAGCGATCCGCAGGGAATGCCGTCATGCACAGCGGATCATTGCCGACCCGATCTATGCGCGCCTTCTTCCGGAAGAAGCAGACAAATTCATCTCCTTCCCGCATGAAGCCTATTCCGGACGTCACTATCGTGACCAGATCCCGGTTTTTATCGGCGAAGCTATCGATTCCCGGGCAGATACCTGGCATATTTGACAGACCAATAATCAATCATAGAAGGATCATTACAGAATTATGAAAAAAATCGCTATTTACGGAAAGGGCGGCATCGGAAAGTCGACAACAGCCAGCAACTTGTCGGCAGCATTTGCCTCCATGGGAAAAAAGGTCATCCAGATCGGCTGCGATCCTAAAGCCGACTCTACCATGAACCTGCTGGGCGGCCAGCCGCTGCAGCCGGTCATGGATTATTACCGTGAACATGATGACCAGCCGGACTTTGAACACCTCGGCAAATACGGATACGGAAACATCTTCTGCATAGAGACAGGAGGGCCGACACCCGGTCTTGGCTGTGCCGGCAGAGGGATCATAGCGACTTTTGACCTGATCGAGGATCTGGAAGTATTTGAACAGCTCGATCCGGACATCGTCGTTTATGATGTGCTTGGTGACGTTGTCTGCGGCGGTTTTGCCGCCCCCATCCGGGAAGGTTATGCCGAAGATGTCTATATAGTGACCTCCGGAGAGAAGATGGCACTGTACGCTGCCAACAATATCAACAATGCAGTCAAAAACTTTGCCAGCCGCGGCTATGCCCACGTTTCCGGCATCATCCTGAATCGCCGGAACGTGGAAGATGAGTATGAACTGGTCAAACAGTTCGCTGACCAGAATGGACTGTCCATCATAGCGGATATCCCCAGAAGCATGGAGATCTCGCATTACGAAAACAGAGGCAAAACCGTTGTGGAAGGAGACCCCTCCCTGCCCATCAGCCAGTGTTATATAGAGCTGGCGCGCAGAATACTTGAAGAAAACTGAAAAGGAGGCAGCCATGTCTGACAATCTGATCATCTATTACTCACGCCGCGGAGAGAACTATGTCGGCGGAAAGATTTGCCATCTGGAAAAGGGAAATGCCGAGCTGCTTTCAGAATATATACAGGATGCAGCCCAGGCAGATATTTTTGAAATCCAGACAGCAGAAGAATACCCGGCCGATTACATGACCTGTACGGAAGTAGCCAAAGAAGAAGCAGACCACAAAGCCCGGCCCGAACTGAAAGCATATCTCGACAGCATCGGGAGCTACCAGAACATCTTCATCGTCGGCCCCTGCTGGTGGGGAACATATCCGATGGCCATGTTCTCCCAGCTGGAACGGCTGGACTTTACCGGGAAAAAGGTCCTTCCGGTCATGACCCATGAGGGCTCCGGAATGGGATCCTCCGAAAAGGACCTGAAGAAGCTCTGCAAAGGAGCAAAAAAAGTAGTAAAAGGACTGGCGATAGCGGGTTCTGCTGTACCCGGATCCAGAGGAAAGGTTGAAAAATGGGTAAAGAAAAACATCTAAAGCGGACTTTAGTTTTTGCAATGTTCCTTATCTTCAGTCTGCTGTTTACCTTCCTGGCTTTACCTGCATCTTCCCTGCAGGCCACTGCTGCAGAAAGCACTTCTGCCGGCACAGGGGAAGAGCAGGCAGACAATACTGCATCCGCGGACACCACCACGATCACGATCTCAGCCGTAGGTGACTGTACTCTTGGGAAAAACTACAAGATGAGCTACAAGCACTCCTGGGGACAGTACTACGCCCGTAAAGGAGCATCCTGGTTTCTGAAAAAAACATCCTCTGTTTTTAAAAAGGATGACCTGACAATCGCCAATCTGGAAGGCGTTCTCTCTTCCTCTGCGAAAAAGAGGGTCCACAGTTTCTATAAAGAACGGGACAAACAGATCGCAGGCCGTTCCTTTTTCCACCTGGGCAAGCCCAAATACCTGAAAGCCCTGAAATCCGGCGGAGTCGATGTTGTAACTTTTGCGAACAACCACAATATCGATTATGGTCTGAAGGGATTCAGAGATACTGTGAATGCCTGCAGAAACTATAAGATGCCGATTGCTTATTACGACACTCTGGTCCGCTATCAGGTCAAGGGCATTCAGATCGGTGTCATAGCCGTAGACCAGTCCTATCTGACCAGAAAAACTGCAGAAAAATACCTGCGCGCGGGCATCGCCAGCCTGAAAGAGGACTGCCAGCTGATCGTAGCCTGTATGCACTGGGGACAAAACTATAAAAAGTATCCGGATAAGGATGCCCGTTATCTCGGACACCTTTGCGTGAACCTCGGTGCAGACATGGTAATCGGGGCCCACCCTCATATCCTCCAGGGAGTGGAACGCTACAGGGGACGATATATCTACTACTCCCTTGGCAATTTCACTTACGGCGGCCGTCTCAAACCCAAAGACGCCGATACGATGATCGTCCAGCAGACCTTTACCTTCGTAAACGGGAAGCTTCAGATCGATGACAACGTCCGCCTCATTCCCTGCTGGATATCCGGCAGCAGAAAGGTCAGCAACTACCAGCCTGTCATCAAAAAGGGGGCGGCAGGGAGAAAGATCATCCGCAAGATCAACACCAGGTCAAAAAAATTCGGAATGAAATTTGACTACAGCGGCAAGCCTGTCGCTGCGCCGGCAGCCGATACAAAACTTCCGGAAAATACGGATAAGGCTCCGGGCCAGAAGCCCAAAAAGATTCCTTCCATTATCTACAAACTGCTGAGGAAGAAAAAATAAAAGGCAAAAACCAGCCCCGCATGGGGGATGTAAGGTTGTATAAAGGAAAGAGGACAAGTCTGAAGCTGGACTTGTCCTCTTTCCTGTTTAGTCAGAAAAGATGGCGCTCATAGAGCGCCATCCTGCAAAACATCATAATCATATGATTAGCCGAAATACCTCTTCAGAAGACCTGCGAATGCCTTGCCATGGCGGGCCTCGTCACGAGCCATCTCATGTACGGTGTCATGGATTGCATCAAGGTTGAGAGCCTTTGCACGCTTTGCAAGATCGGTCTTGCCCATGGTTGCGCCATTCTCAGCCTCTACACGCATCTCAAGGTTCTTCTTGGTGCTGTCGGTCAGGACTTCGCCAAGGAGCTCTGCAAACTTAGCTGCATGCTCAGCCTCTTCAAAAGCTGCCCTTCTCCAGTACTCGCCGATCTCCGGATAGCCTTCCCTGTAAGCAACACGGCTCATTGCCAGATACATACCAACCTCAGAGCACTCGCCGTTGAAGTTGTTGCGAAGGTCTGCGATGATGTCTTCGGGAGCACCCTGTGCTACGCCGACAACATGCTCTGCCGCCCAGGTCATCTCGCCGGCCTGCTCAATGAACTTCTCCTTCGGAGCGCCGCACTGAGGACATTTCTCGGGAGCTGCATCGCCTTCATAAACATATCCGCAAATAGAACAAACAAACTTACTCATTTGATATCTCCTTTTCTTAAAACAGTTGATCTGATTGCTGTGTCCGGCCTCCCTCCCAAGCCTGTTTCAGCACCGGGAAACCGTCCGCTTTATGATACCATATCCCCCATGAAATAGCAATATTATTCGGGACGTAACACCCTTGTATTTTGATGAATTTTTTGTAAACTCCAGTCTGACCTGCAATCTGAAGGCCGCTTTCAGCCCGACTGGCAGTTTAGTTCTCCATCATCTCTTTTCTTCTCTCCCGGTCCAGAAATCTTCTACCACTCTGCCCACGCTCTCCCGGTCGACTTTGCGGATATCACTCCACTCCCTGGGGAAGAGCTGTCGGTACTGCCGGTAAGAGAATCGTTCATCAAGCAGTGCGATCACACCTTCATCTGTCTGGGTGCGGATCACACGGCCGGCGGCCTGAAGGACTTTGTTCATACCCGGATACAGATAGGCATAGTCAAAGCCGCTGTCTCCATTCCTGTCAAAATAATCCTTTAAAAGCTCCCGCTCCGGTCCGACCTGCGGCAGTCCTGTTCCTACCACGATCACACCGATCAGCTTATCTTTTGTCAGGTCGATCCCTTCCGCAAAAATCCCGCCCATAACGCACAAGCCTGTGACGGCATTCATGCTCCCCTTAGCAAATTGAGCCAGGAAATCCGCCCTCTCCTCCTCGCTCATCTCCGGCTTCTGGAAAAGAATCTGCAGGCCATGCCCGACACTCGTCAGGTATCTGCCGGCAAAGGCCTCATAGACATCATTCATCAGCTTATAGGAGGGGAAGAATACCAGATAATTTCCGTGTCTGGCACGGATGATCTCAAAAATGTATTTCGCAATCTTCTCATACTCAGCCGGTCCGCGCCGGGCATAGCGGCTGCTTACATCCCGTGCCATGATCAGGAGCCGTCTGGCCGGGTCAAAGGGAGACTCTGTATAGAGCTCATAGTCTTCATCCGCCGTGGGGCTGAGCATCTCCTTATAATAACGCACCGGGAGCAGAGTCGCGGAGAAAAAGACGGCACTCCTCCCCTTTGCAAGCCGTTCCCCAAGATCGGCTGACGGATCGATGCAGCTGATCTTCAGCTCAAAATGCTTTCCGTTTTTTATACTGTAGCGCAGGTATTTATCCGAAAAACGGTCACAGGCATTGAGGAATTTGCGTACCGAGAAGTAAAGTTCGATGAGATCTGCCCGGGACTGGGTCTCCATCTCTTCCTTCAGCAATTCCTCCATCCGCTCCTGCAGGGAAGCCAGTGCCTCCTCGATCTTACCGGGCGTGATGTGAACCCGGCAGACTTCCTTTCCAAAGGCACGCAGAGCTGTACTCTGGGCTGCATCCTCCGCAGAAGATCTCTCCCCCTCTTCCTCTTCTATCTCCCGCCGCATTTCGCGAAGGATCGTCCTGCACCTGGACAGCCTCCGGGTCAGCTTATTATCCAGTCCCTTCAGCTTTTTCGCAGAATCATTCAGCTGTCCCAGTGACAGAGACGCACTGTACATCCCTCGCGCACGCTCGACCAGATTGTGGGCCTCATCCACAAGGAAGATGTATTCTCCGCCTTTATCTACGAAAAAGCGTTTCAGATATACATCCGGATCAAATACATAGTTGTAATCCCCGATGATCACGTCACACCAGAGAGAAGCATCCAGCTGCAGCTCAAAGGGACAGACGTCATACTCCTTCGCGTAGCGGAGGATGCACTCCCTGTCCATCATCTCTTCCCCGGAGATCAGGGCAAACAGCGCATCGTTGATCCGGTCAAAATGCCCCTTCGCCCGCGGACAGAGCTGCGGGCTGCACTGCGCTTTCTCAAAAATGCAGATTTTATCCTTCGCCGTCAATGTCACGCTTTTCAGGCGCAGGACAGGCCAGGACACCGTCCCCGCTTCTTCATATGTATCTGCCTTCCCCTCAGAAGCCCCCTGTCCTCTCAGTAAGCGCAGCGTGTCCTCCGCCACTGTGCGGGTAATCGTCTTCCCGGTCAGGTAAAAGATCCTCTCCGCCATACCTCTGCCCATAGCCTGGATAGCCGGATACAGGGCGGCAAGTGTTTTGCCGGTACCCGTCGGAGCCATAGCAAACAGACGCTTTTCCCGGGCGATCGTCTGATACACCCCGGCCAGCAGACGCTTTTGTCCCGGACGAAAATCATACGGGAAATGCATGTCCGAAATGGACGCATCCCGTGTCTTTTTCCAGGCAAGGCCAAACCGCACCCATACTGCAAAATCCCGGATCAGCGTATCATACCAGGCAAGGAGCTTCTGTGGCTCCATCTTCTCTTTAAAACGTTTGATCCGGCCGCTTTTCATGTGGACATAAGTCATCTGTACATACAGATTCCCCAGTTCTCCCAGTGCATCCTCTGCCTCATATACATCATCCTCTGTCTGAAGCGCTCTGTCTGCGGCGTCCGGATACTTTTCCATTAAATAAAAACAGGAATAGCACATCGCCTGTGCCAGATGGACCGGCACAGGCTCCGTGATATTCCTTAAACTCTTATAGGTTCCCTTGATTTCATCAACCGTAACGGTCTCCAGCATTGCAAGGCTTCCATCCGGGGCCTGCCCGATTTCCGCTTCCGTAATGATCCCGTCTGCCCTTCCCGAAACGGTAATGACAAGTCCGTCATCCAGCTGCGTAGACAGCTGCAGGGGCACTTCCGCCTGATAAGAAGGTCCTGCCTCTTTCTGGAGTTTCCGATGGGTTTTCGCCCCCTCACGCATTGCATCCAGACTGACTGCTTCAGTCCCGGACATGGAATCGATATCCCCGCTCCGCAGCATGAATTCCACAAGAGAACGGACAGAAATCTTTACTTCCCGTGTTTCCACATCCGGTCCCTCCTTTATTCTTCATTCACTCTGCTTAGCATGTTCTTAGATGGGATATCTACTCCTTAATATAATCCCGCAGGAAAGCGAACAGCCTCTCCATCTGCTCATCTGTCCCGATGGTGATCCGCAGGTAGTTATCTATACGCGGCTTGTCAAAATAGCGCACAAAGATATCTGCTTCCCGCAGAGCTGCAAACAGCTCCCTCGCCGAACAGGTCCGATGGGTCGCAAAGATAAAGTTTCCGCAGGGCTCAGGGAATGAAAATCCGAGCCCGCGCAGCTTAGCCGCAGCCTTTTCCCTTGTTGCCACTATCTTTTTCGTATTCTCCTGAAAATAAGGCTCATCAGAAAGAGCCGCTGCCCCGGCTGCGATTGCCGCCTGGTTCATAGTATAGGAATTGAAAGAGAACTTCACATCATTCATGGCTTTCACCATCTCTGCGGATCCGATGGCATACCCTATACGCATACCTGCCATGGAACGGGATTTGGAAAATGTCTGCACAACGAGCAGGTTCTCGTATTTTGGAAGCAGGCTGAGTGCACTTTCCCCCGCAAAATCGATATACGCCTCGTCGATAATGACTGCGCAATCCTGATTATGATCCAGAACATCCTCCAGCACAGACAGTGCCTCATACCGAGATGTCGGTGCATTTGGATTCGGAAAGATCACGCCCCCGTTTTCCGGATAATAATCTGCAGAATCCAGGGAAAAATCCTCCCGCAGAGGCTTTGTTTCGTAAGGGATCCCGTACAGATCCGCCCATACCGGATAGAAAGAATAAGTGATATCCGGGAAGAAAATGGGTTTTCCGGAGTTAAAAAATGTCAGGAAGGCAATCGCCAGCACATCATCAGAACCCACACCCACAAACACTCTGGACGGATCCACCCCGTATCTGGCCGCCAGGGCCTGCGTCAGCCCTGCAGCTGACGGATTCGGATACAGACGAAGCTGTCCCGCCTGCACATCCTGCAGTGCCTGTGTCACTGCCGGAGAAGGCGGATACGGATTCTCATTTGTATTAAGCTTCACCATCCCCTGCCGGTTTGGCTGCTCACCCGGTGTATAAGGCACCACCCTGCGGACATAGTCTCTCCAAGTCCCCATCATCAACCTCCATATTCATGTATCTGCCAAGGTAATTGCGAAACCGCAAAAACCTAAATCCATTGCACAGTGCAGTTCCTGCATATCCTCTGGCAGACCATAACAACACGGCAGTACTTAGTGCGCAGACTGCCTGTGGCAGGATGCACACTTATGTACTGTTCCGTGTTGTTCTGAGCGAAAGAGCGTCTGCCATGGGGATATGCAGGCTGCACCTCAAACAAACAGGGTTTCGCAATTATCCCCTGCAGTGAAGCGGGACTACAGCCCCATCGCCTTTGCCAGCCGCTCAAAGGCCGGGAAGGAACG
>CADBQK010000044.1 GCA_902796775.1 uncultured Lachnospiraceae bacterium | reverse complement strand
GGTGCTTTCATTCCGGTAGGTGAGGCTGATGATTACCAGCACATCCAACCAGCAGGTAAAACGGCTGCGTGAGCTGCTGGAAAAGCCGCGCGCGCGTGCAAAGAGCGGTCTGTTTGTTCTGGAAGGGCTGCGTATGGTACGTGAGATCCCCCCGGAATATCTGGAGGCGCTCTATCTGTCCGCATCCTTTGCCGGGATCTGCGAAGAGACCCGCCGGGGCTTTTCTGCAGCTGGTCCGGATCTGGTTTTGCCTCTGGACTGGCCGGAGCCTGTCGTATTAGAGGACAGAGTCTTCCGTTCCCTGTCCGATACGAAAAACCCGCAGGGTATTCTGGCTGTAGCGCGTCAGCCGCATTATGAGACCGGGCAGATGTACAGCCGGTCATCACCCCTGATCCTCTTCCTGGAGAATATCCAGGATCCGGGAAATCTCGGGACAATGATCCGTACTGCCCAGGGAGCCGGGGCGGCTGGCGTGATCATGAGCCGGGACACGGCAGATATTTTCAGCCCGAAGGTTACACGATCCACCATGGGCTCGCTGTTTCGTATGCCTTTTGCCTACGTAGACGACATATGTGCTGAGATAAGGCATGCCCGCAGCAGCGGGATCAGTGTTTATGCCGCTGCCCTGGGGGCAGGGCAGAGCTATACAGCTGCGGATTACCGGCAGGGGACAGCCTTTGTCATCGGCAATGAGGGGAACGGCATGACAGACGGTGCCATACAGGCCTGCACAGCGGCTGTCGAGATCCCGCTGCATGGGGGACTGGAGTCGCTTAACGCATCTGCAGCAGCTGCGATTCTGCTCTTTGAAGCAGCAAGGCAGCGCTCACTCCCGCAGTCATGACAAGGTTTTTGCTTACTGCAGAAAAGATGTCCGGGCCGGCAGAGGCTATGATGCAGATACTATGATGCAAAGACTATGATATGGAAAAAGAAATCTTGGAAATGTCCGCCTTCTTCGGGCGGATGAGCGGTTACCACTATACAGACTTACGGAAGGTAGGTGTTGCTATGCCGGATATGGTCTATATCTGGATTTCCCTTGTAATCATCCTGCTGTTGGTCGAGATCTTCACATTAGGGCTTACTACCATCTGGTTTGCCGGAGGCGCAGTCTGCGCCCTCCTGACGGCTCTGCTGCACGTACATGCAGGCATCCAGATTGCCGTATTCGTGGTCGTCTCGGCAGTCCTGCTTCTGGTTACCAGGCCGCTGGCTGTCAAGCATTTAAACAGCCATACGACCAAAACCAATGCGGAAGCATTTGTCGGTAAAAAGGTGCGGGTCATCCAGGATATCAACAATCTGAAAAACGAAGGACAGATTTTTGTAGGCGGGCTGGAATGGACCGCCAGGAGCAATGATGACACAGTCACGTTCCGCAAAGATGACATCGTCCGCATTGTCGGGATCGAAGGCGTCAAAATGATCGTGGAAAAAGTTGAGGAGGAATAGGAAGAATGGGTTTTTTGTTTATACCGCTTATTTTTATCATTATCGTAATCGTCATTTCCTGTTTCAGGATCGTTCCCCAGGCACACGCTTATGTCATTGAGCGTCTGGGTGCCTACACCGAGACCTGGTCAGTCGGCTTCCACCTCAAAGTGCCGATCATCGACAAGGTTGCCAAGAAAGTCATCCTCAAGGAGCAGGTCATCGACTTTGCTCCGCAGCCGGTTATCACCAAAGATAACGTTACGATGAGGATCGATACGGTTGTCTTCTATCAGATCACCGATCCGAAATCATACTGCTACAACATTCAGAATCCGATCATGGCGATCGAGAATCTGACAGCTACGACCCTCCGTAATATCATCGGTGACCTGGAGCTGGACGAGACACTGACATCCCGTGAGATCATCAATACCAAGATGCGTTCCACGCTGGATGTAGCGACCGATCCCTGGGGTATCAAGGTCAACCGTGTCGAGCTGAAGAACATCATTCCTCCGTCCGCGATCCAGGATGCGATGGAGAAGCAGATGAAGGCCGAGCGTGAGCGCCGTGAGGCGATCCTGATCGCAGAGGGTGAAAAGAAGTCCGCGATCCTGAAGGCTGAGGGCCATAAGGAGTCCGTGATCCTGGAGGCAGAGGCTGACAAGCAGTCCGCCATCCTGCGTGCAGAGGCTGCAAAAGAGGCACGTATCCGTGAGGCAGAGGGTGAAGCTGAGGCTATCCTCAAGATCCAGCAGGCCAACGCCGAAGGTATCCGCTTCATCCGTGAAGCCGGTGCTGACGACAAAGTCCTCCAGCTTAAGAGCCTGGATGCCTTTGCAAAAGCCGCAGACGGCAAGGCGACTAAGATCATTATTCCTTCCGACCTGCAGGGTATTGCCGGACTGGCAACATCCATCGGTGAAGTGCTGAAAACTGACCGTGTGAAATCTGCCGAATAGCCCGCTTTAATTGTTCAGAAAATCGTTAGAATATCTATAGACTAATTTAATAACAAGGGTGTATACTGTATCGTGATGGCAGTTTTCGAAAGATTCAGTGTTTTTTAGCGGAGGCACTATTGATGAGAAAGCTTTCAGAGTGGACAGAGAGGCACCCTTTGTTATATGCGGGTGCATTTATGCTGATATACTTCTCCTGGTTCATGCTTCTGGAGAAGTTCGCGCAGCCGATCATCTATATTCATTCACGGCTGGATTACAAAATTCCTTTCGTGAAGTATTTCATCATTCCCTACCTGCTTTGGTTTGCTTACATCTTCGGGGGATGCGTATTCTTCCTGATCAGGTCCCGGGTGGACTATCACAATGTCACCAGGTACCTGTTTACAGGGATGATCGCCGCGCTGGTTATCTATACTTTTATCCCCAACGGGGTACATTTGAGGCCGGTAGTTGCAGATACAGATATCTTTTCCAGACTTGTATCGACGATCTATCAGTCAGATACCGCGACAAATGTTTGTCCGTCGCTGCATGTTTATAACAGCATCGCGATGAATACCGTCATACAGCGGTCCAATGCATTCAAGCATGAAAAGACGGTCAAAGCAGCTTCCTGGATCCTGTGTATAGCGATCTGCCTGTCAACAGTCTTCCTGAAGCAGCATTCCGTGATCGATGTTTTCTGGGCAATCGTTATGGCTTTTATCCTGTATCCGGTTTCCCTTGGCAGTGTTGCTGTCAGGACAAAGGTGCCGGAGGTAGCCAGGCAGCACGCCAGATAGAGTAAGGCAGGCAAAAGCCTGACAGCTAAGACTAAACCGGCAGGAGATTGCACACCCGGTTAACGAACGATCCGGTAAGCAGAGAAGGCTGGCAAACAGATCATAGAAAGTGTCGCAGAAGAGCTTTGATGGTTTCAAATAACGAGATGAGAGAAACAAGAGAAGGCCCATTTTAAGGCTTTCTCTTGTTGCATTTAGGAATCCGGGAACAGCAATCAGGTATTAAATAAAAAGACACTGCTTTGCCCGTTACGGCAACCAGGATGTCCGGCACAATGAGTATTACAGACCAGCATAATGAGTATTAATAGATGGAAAAATGTACGAAGAAAAAATGACTTTGTGCGCGTGCAGCGCCTATGAACAAAAGTATTATTTTAATGAAGATTTTGCGTCCCTTCCGCAGGCCATCAAGGATGAGCTCAAGATCCTGTGCGTCCTTTTTACAGAGGATATAGGCGGGGTCCTGACATTGGCGTTTGATGATGCCGGCAATCTGAAGCTGGAGACTACTGCCCGGGAGGGAGATTATCTTTATGACGATATCGGCAGCGTGCTGAAGATCAAACAGATCCAGAATGAAAAACGGGAGCTGTTTGAATCGCTGGAGATGTACTATAAGGTGTTCTTTCTGGGAGAGGAGTTTCCCGGAGAGGATGATCAGAAATAGAAAGCTCTCCTGACATTAGTCAGAGGCTGGAAAGACTACGGGTATGTATTGACATAAAGGGGAATAAAACCAGGGCTGAAAGGGCAGAAAGGGGTGGATGTGCAGTGCTGACCGTCATTGATGTGAGCAATACAACGACGACGCTGGGGATTTTTAAGGGAGAGGACTTGAAACGTGTGTACAGAATCACGACGAAGGTTCCGCGTACCTCGGATGAATACGGTATGGTGATGCGTGATATAGTACGCTTGTCCGGAGCTAGCTACCGTGATATCAAGGGGATTATCATCGCTTCGGTGGTCCCTAACACCATGCATGCCCTGACAAATGCCTGCCTCCGCTATTTTAATCTTTACCCGATCATTGTCGGCCCGGGGCTGAAGACCGGGATCAAGGTGAGGGCGGCCAACCAAAAGGAAGCCGGTTCTGCCCTGATCGCGAACGCAGCTGCGGTCAAAGAGCTCTATGGGGGGCCGGCGATCGTTATTGATTATGGAACAGCTACCTCTTACCAGCTGGTACTGGAAGACGGTACGCTGGATTCGGTCGTGATCGCACCCGGCATTCAGACCAGCCTGCAGGCCCTGGTCAGCGATACGGCCAGACTGATGGACGTGGAGATTCGCAAGCCAAAGACCATCCTGACCAACGAGACGAGCGAATGCATCCAGGCGGGGCTGGTGTACGGTACGATCGGCGAGACAGAATACATTGTCCGCAAGATGAAAGAGGAGTCGGGACTGGAGAATATCAAGGTCGTGGCAACCGGCGGTTTCGGCAGGGTCATAGCAGATGAGACAGAATGTATCGATACCTATGACGAGCTGCTCACGCTGCAGGGTCTGCGCGTGATCTACAATAAGCAGGCAAAGTAAAGCCAATCTGGGAAATATCTCAACACGCTGCTAAGTCAAACACTTAGCAATCTACTGAGGAAACAATTGAAGAAACAATTGAGGAAACAAGGTGGGTAATTCATATTTGCAGTCTGAGCAGTCAAAAAGCCCGCAGAACAGGACCCTTCCTGCAGGAGGTCTGCAGATCGGAGGGATGACGATCGATCCGCCTCTGATCCTGGCGCCGATGGCAGGTGTGACAGACAAAGCATTCCGGACACTGTGCCGGGAGATGGGCGCCGGGATGGTCTGTACGGAGATGATCAGTGCAAAAGCAATTGTATACGGGAACAAAAAGACTGCGCTCCTGGGAGAGACATCACCCGGGGAGAGACCTGTTTCCCTGCAGCTTTTCGGGAATGATCCGCAGATCATGGCCCAGGCTGCTGCTCTGATCGAGGATTGGGAGTTTGATATCCTGGATGTCAATATGGGCTGTCCTGTGCCGAAGGTTGTGAAAAACGGAGAAGGATCTGCGCTGATGCTGGATCCGCCTCTGGCCGGGCGGATCGTAGAGGCACTTTGCCGAACCAGCAGCCGGCCGGTCACCGTCAAGATCCGCAGCGGATTTGACAAGGACCATCTCAATGCCCCGGAAATGGCAAAGATTCTGGAGGCGAGCGGAGCCAGTGCGCTGACAGTTCATGCCAGGACAAGGGAGCAGTATTACAGCGGCAAGGCTGACTGGGAGATCATCCGGCAGGTGAAGGAGTCCGTCCGGATTCCTGTCATCGGCAATGGCGATATCACCTGTGCTGCAGACGCTGCCCGGATGATAAACCTGACCGGCTGTGATGGGGTTATGATTGGACGCGCAGCCCGGGGAAATCCCTGGATCTTTCGGGAGATCATCAGGGAGAGTGCAGATGGCCAGGATGAAAACAGAGCCTTTGATTCTCCGGCACACGGATCGGTCAAAGGCAGTTCCCTGAGCATATCCCGCCGGGAACTGGCAGAGATGATCCTGCGGCATGCCCGCATGGCATCCGACAACAAAGGCGAATATATCGCCATACGGGAGATGCGCAAGCACCTGGCCTGGTACACCTTCGGACTGAGAGGCAGTGCAAAACTGCGCGGCCTGTCCAACACCATCGAGGCCTATGCCCAGCTGGAGGAGATCGTGCACAGCTATATCTGGCCGGGGATGATGCAGGATAGCCAGGGCAGTCAGGACATGTCAGATGCAAGATAATCAAGATGGTTGACACAAACTTGTTCATACGATATAATATCCCGCAGTGTATACAGGAAGCTGCTTTACCGGGCTTCCTTTCTTGTTGTATGTGTCCGGATTGCAGTATTGACCCGGACACAGAAAACATTTTTATAGTTTCACAGGTATTCTTTATAGGTGATTGCAAACGATGACAGCTGCAGTGTTAGATGATGCAGCAGGGCAATCACTTAACAGTTCTTTGTAGTAAGAGGAGGAATCTTAGCATGCCTGAGAGCAAGAAACACCTGCTGACCGCAAGCGGCAGGAAGGAACTGAACGATGAATTGAGTGATCTGAAAGTCAATAAGCGTCTGGAAGTTGCCCAGATGCTTAAAGAAGCCAGGGAGCAGGGCGATCTGTCTGAAAATGCGGAGTATGATGCCGCAAAGGATGAGAAGGACAGGATTGAGGCCCGTATCCGTGAGATCGAGGATATTCTTAAGCATTCCGAACTGATCGAGGATGATGACACCACTCTGGATACCGTCACGATCGGCAGGAAGGTGAAGGTTCTGGATGTAGAGATGGGTGAGGAGATGGATTATATCATCGTCGGCGGACAGGAAGCAGATCCCTTCTCCGGCAGGATTTCCAACGATTCTCCTGTCGGCAGAGCCCTGATCGGTGCCAAGGTTGGCGAGAGTATCATGGCGGATACCCCGGCCGGCGCACTGGAGTTTAAGGTGCTGAGCGTGACAAAAGCTGAGTGATCCGGTTCTATTCGCTTATAGAGAAAGATCAGGGTTCAGTTGTCAGTTTGAAGATAAAAAATCAGCAGAATTATCAGATGAGGTGAGGAAACGGTGGCAGAGGAGAAGAGGGAGCAGGTAAACGAGAAGCAGCAGAACCAAAATCAGGCAAAGCAGACGCAGGGAAAGCAGAAGCAGATGCCGGATGTGAATGAACAGATCAGGAACCGTATCAACAAGCTGGAGGAGCTGCAGGCGCAGGGACAGGATCCTTTTCAGATCACTAAATATGATGTGACCCATCACAGCCGTGATATCGTGGACGGTTTTGACGAGCTGGAGGGAAAAGAGGTAACGATTGCCGGCCGTATGATGTCCAAGCGTGTCATGGGCAAGGCATCCTTCTGCCATGTACAGGATCTGAAGGGCAGCATCCAGTCTTATGTTGCCAGGGATGACCTGGGCCAGGAGGAGTACAAAGCATTTAAAAAGCTGGATATCGGGGATATCATCGGCATCCGCGGCTTTGTCTTCAAAACAAAGACCGGCGAAATCTCCGTCCATGCAAAAGAGCTCACTCTGCTTGCCAAGAGCCTGCATCCGCTGCCGGAGAAGTATCATGGTCTGACCAATACCGATCTGCGCTACCGCCAGAGGTATGTTGACCTGGTTATGAATCCTGAAGTAAAGGATACTTTCGTCAAGCGTTCCCAGATTATCAAAGAGATCCGCAATTTCCTGGACGGCAGAGGCTTTATGGAAGTGGAGACACCCATGCTGGTCTCCAATGCCGGCGGTGCCGCTGCCAGACCATTTGAAACCCATTTCAACGCTCTGGATGAGGACCTTAAGCTTCGCATTTCGCTGGAGCTTTATCTCAAGCGTCTGATCATTGGCGGACTGGAGCGTGTTTATGAGATCGGCCGCGTCTTCCGTAACGAAGGCGTCGACACCCGTCACAATCCTGAGTTCACCCTGATGGAGCTCTACCAGGCATATACCGATTATTACGGCATGATGGAGCTGACCGAGAGCATGTTCCGCTATCTGGCCGAGAAGGTGTGCGGCACGACCACCATCACCTACGGCGATAAGGAAATCGACCTCGGCAAGCCCTTCCGCCGCCTGACCATGGTCGAGGCCATCAAGGAAGAGACCGGCATAGACTTTGATCAGGTCCAGACAGATGAAGAAGCAAAGAAGCTGGCCGATGAGCGCCATATCGAGTATGAAAAGCGCCATAAGAAGGGCGATATTGTCAACCTGTTCTTTGACGAGTTCTGCGAGGATAAGATGATCCAGCCCACCTTTATAATGGATCATCCGATAGAGATCTCCCCGCTGACCAAGAAAAAGCCCGACGATCCTTCCAAGGTCGAGCGCTTCGAGCTCTATATCAACGGCTGGGAAATGTGCAACGCATACTCCGAGCTGAATGATCCGATTGACCAGCGCGAGCGTTTCGCAGCCCAGGACGCCAACGCAGAAGCCGGCGATGACGAAGCCCAGCACACCGATGAGGACTTCCTGCATGCCATGTCCATCGGTATGCCCCCCACCGGCGGGATCGGATACGGCATTGACAGACTCTGCATGCTGCTCACAAACAGCGCAGCGATCAGAGACGTACTGCTG
>CADBQK010000043.1 GCA_902796775.1 uncultured Lachnospiraceae bacterium | reverse complement strand
TACGTGGGGATCCATATCTGTGGGAAGAGATGAGGGAGCATTGTGTAGGGGAATCCCTGGATATTGATGATTATGGTATAGCAGCATTTGTTGGAGAGTATTTCGAGAAAGCGACCGGAAAGGCTTTATCATTTGATACAGATGTTTATGTTGAGCGATTTGCTCATGGAGGAATGTCTTCCGGTTCTGTAAGCGGTTCCTTTTGGCTGTCAAAGGGTATTCCCTTCCTTATTGAGAATTTGCGTAGAGCAAAAGCCGGATATCCCGTGATTACACTTTGCGGAAGTACACGTTTTAAGGATGCTTTCATAGAAGCACAAAAGAGACTGACGCTTGAGGGAAACATTGTTATTAGCGTGGGACTATTTGGGCATTCCGGTGATGAAGAAGTCTGGGATGGAATGGACGAAGGAACGTTTTCAAAGACCAAGAAAATGCTAGACGATATGCATAGAAGGAAGATCGATATGGCTGATGAGATCTATGTTATCAATGTTGGTGGATATATCGGTGAGAGCACGAGATACGAGATTGAGTATGCCAAAATGCATGATAAAAGGGTGAGGTATCTCGAAGAACAGTGATATGAGCCTTAAGTATGAAGGCTGTGGTAGATATTCTATTCCTTACGCTAGGTGGCGCTGGGGAAATTGATGATAAATTACCACCAAAATGGTGGGAATATAGGAAGAGAAAAAGTATTATAATGAAAATTTACAAGTTGGAGCAAAACAAAAACGGAGATTATCCGTAAAAGTCCGAGTGTTTATTGAATTGAGTCGGGTTTATAGTACATCATAGGTGGTAGACTAACGTCAACAAACGGAACAATCCGAGAGATTTAGCATCATTGATGTACTTGCCTGATTAGCCATAAATGCGTCATAAGACGCAAATACACAAAAGATGGGAGAATAATACTATGAGGAATCAAAGAAAACTTCGGAAAATCAGTGGCTTTTTGGGAATAATCCTGCTGCTTACCAGCATGATAGTTGCTCCCATGAATGTATCTGCTCAGAACAAAACAGAGCAGTTAACAGGAAAGTTCTATGAATTCGGGGAGAAGAGCAAGTATGAAATTTCTTCCTCAACAACAACCGCCTCGGTTACACCTTTGGGAACATTGAATGTGAGTGGCGATTATAAGACCACTGGGAGCGGAGAGGATACCCAGTATGATGTGAGTAATGATAATCTAACTCTAACATACACATTTGATTCAAGTATACTAAGTAATCCAAATGATAAATGGCATCTTTATGAAGATGGAACGAAGTCTGTAGATGGCATAGAGCTTGAGGATAAGATCAAAAACGGCGTCATAATCATTCAGACCTCCCTGGATAAGAGCAAATGGGTTACGGATACCGTTAAGTTGAACGCATTTACAGCAGAATACAACAATTCTGAAGCGATATATACGACAAAGGATATTCAGCTTGTTAATGGATGCTACTACCGCGTAATTATTGCTTATGAACAGGAAATTGTAAGCGGAACATCGCAGGTGCTTTTTGTTACAACGGATAAGAAAGAGTATAAGAAAAACGCAGAAGTATATGAGTTTTACGCAGTTAACTCATCCGAGAAAGCATTGAGTGATGCAAGTTCGACACCGAGAAAAGAACTTGGAGACAAGATCTGCGTAAAGAAGGATACAGGTTTTTCACAGCAGATAACGATGGATAATAAGAATCCTCATTATGGCTGGAGTATTGGTACATTCTCGGTTAATGGATATACCAGAGAGACTTCTGAAAATGGAAATCCGATGTTCCTTAAAAATGCCGGAGATAAGGTAACTCTCTGGTTCAAACTTGCAAAGGACATAGATAATCTTGATGGTAATGGTAAGTATTCAATCATCGAGGACAAGAATGGTTCTGATCAATATTTTGAAGTGCCAAAGACGAATTTTAAGCATGGAGCATTAATCATTAGATTTACGGATCATGAAGGTGTTAAGCACGATCCTATTATATATACAGACTTCTTGGCAGCAAATGCAACAACAGGAGCTGATACAAAGGCTGTGCTTTTTGAAGAGGGAGATTATGAAGTAGCGCTTGATTATACGATTGGTGAGAAAGGAGTATTTGGATCTGAGAACGATTATAGGATATTCTTCAAGTTTTCAATAAGAAACGGTAATACGATGTTTTTCCCGTTTGATTTATCAACTGGAGCCGAACTTAGAGACAAAGCAATAACGCCCAATGGATTCACAATCGATATGGCCAAGTCACGTTACCTGAATATAAATGTAACACGAACCGCAATTGTTACAGGCGCAACAGGTCATTCTGAAGATGTGCGTTTCAATGGACCGGCCAAAGATGGTGTGCAGTATAAGGATGAAGGCGTATATACGGTTGATGTAACGAATCAATATACGGATGAGCATACGGTTAAGACATTTTATGTAGGTTCTGATCCTTTTATGATTGCTATGGCAAAATCCGGAAAGACGGTTAAGGAACTCGATGAGTTCATATCGCAGGGATATACCATAGAAGCTGATGGTTCATTAGTGGCACCGCCGGAACCAGAACCGGAAATAGAAGAGGAACCGGAACAGGAGGAAATCGCTGAAGAAAAGGCTACGGAAGAGGTGAAAGAGGAGGTTGCAGCGACTCCGACTGAGCAGGATACGAAAACAGAAGTAGGTGGAGAAAAAGTAACAACAGAGGATTCGGCTGATGTAAAAGAAGAGGCTGAAATAGAAGAACCTGAGGAAGAGACGAAAAAGTCCTCTGGGGCCATGGGAATAATCACGGTCTTAAGCATCATAGTGGCAGGTGCAGCAGTTGCCTTTGCTATGTACAAAAAGAAAAATGCAGGCAATATATCCGTTAAAACAGATACAGATAACGAGGCGAAGGGGGGAGAAAGCTGATGAAACGTATCGTAGCATTGATATTGGCTTGTACAGTAACCTTATGTGGATGTGCCCAGAATTCATCTGTGTCGCCTGATGTAAGAACCTCGCCTGATACAGACGTAGTAGAGGAAGGCGGCGTGCAGGAAAATGAAACGGCAGAAGTGGTGGAAAAAGAGGAAACTACTTCTGGGGAAGAAGATAAGGTGGTTGAGATTCCGGAAGAAGAACGCGGAGACGATACTCCTTATGAATATGCTCCTGAGTTTCAGGCGCTTGATGATGAAGAACTCCTCAAATATGTTGAAGATGATATATATGCAGAGTTAGTGGCGAAACTGGATAGTGATCAGTATTATGTTGAGAACGTGCATGCTGTTTATGTATCTAAAGAATACTTGGAGGAGGTTTCTTACAACTCGCAGTCGAATATCTTCTTTGGCTATACACTTGAAGATATCAAGGATGTATATGGAGATACCAAGTTTGTGTTCACGCTAGGAGATAACGGCGAGACAGTAGTACAGCCTTTTGAAGATTATGATGATACATATGATCAGATAATTAAGAATGTGGCGATTGGTACAGGTGTTATTCTTGTATGCGTGACGGTCTCTGTTGTAACAGCTGGAGCCGGTGCACCGGCGGTTAGTTTGATTTTTGCGGCTTCAGCAAAAACGGGAACGATTATGGCGCTGTCTTCTGGAGCGCTCGGTGGTGTTGCCTCTGGTGTCGTTACAGGTATTCAGACAGGTGATATGGATCAGGCACTGAAGGCAGGCGCCCTTGCTGGAAGTGAAGGTTTTAAGTGGGGAGCTGTATCCGGAGCTTTAGTAGGTGGTGCATCGGAGGCTATTGCCCTTAAGGGCGCTACATTAAATGGCCTTACAATGAATGAAGCTGCTGTTATTCAGAAAGAGACAGGGTATCCTCTTGAAGTTATTCAGCAATTCCATTCACCTGAAGAGTATGAAGTGTTTAAGGCTGCCGGATTAAAGGCACAAATGATCAACGGAAAGCCGGCTTTGATTAGAAGCGATATAGATTTGATGAAAGTAGATGAGTGGGGAAGGACAAACTTGCAAAGAATGAAGTTGGGATTATCTCCTCTTGATTCTGCAGGAAACTCATACGAATTACATCATATTGGACAGGAAGCAGATGCTACATTGGCAATTCTTACACAAGCTGAGCATGACAATGCTGCATTGCATGGTTTTAAGGCTATATCAGAAATTGATAGAAAGGCATTTGCAGTTCAGAGATCCAATTTCTGGAAAACCATGGCTACAGTTTTAGAGAGTGGAGGAATCTAATATGAAGAAGTTTACAGATATTATAAAGGAATATGAAGATTTTACAGCAGTTGGCGGAGCTAGTAATGAGCAAATCAAGGAAGCTGAGGAGGAACTAGGCTTAAAGTTTAGCAAGGAATACAAAGAGTTCCTTAAAGAATATGGTGCAGCATGCG
>CADBQK010000042.1 GCA_902796775.1 uncultured Lachnospiraceae bacterium | reverse complement strand
GGCTCTGACCATGATAATAAAGGCATGGAAGCAATGCAGAATGGGAACTATGAGCTGGCAGTACGGGAGTTTAAGGAAGCTGTTTCCTATGATCAGGACAGTGCTTCCTACCTGATCCATCTGGGCATGGCATATGCCGCAGAAGGTTCCTGTGAAGAGGCTCTCGGATATTTCACGCAGGCAGATGGCTGTGCACGGACAGACGAGGAGAGAGTCCTTTCCCTGAGGGGACGTGGGATTGCCTGCCTTTACCAGGGAGATGGCGAGACTGCCGCAGAAGCTTTTTCGCAGGCTCTTTCCTATGAACAGGAAGCTGTCACCCCTGATCTAAGAAAGGATATCCTGTATTATCAGGCAGAGGCGTACGAAAGGATGTCTGATCCGGCCAATGCTGTCTCAGCTTACACCAAAATTCTGGAGCTTTCCGGGGATGAGGTGGTCGCCCTTATGAAGAGAGGCCTTGCCTACGAACAGATGGGTGATGATGCCAATGCAGTAAAAGATCTGCGGCAGACAATAAAAAAGAGCAAAAAAAGTTATGCGGTTTACAGAGCACTTTATCAGTCTCTCTCCAGACAGGGGAAGGATGAAGAAGCTAAAGCAGTCCTGCAGGAAGCCCTGGAGCTTGCAGGTACCACTGCGGAGGACCTGTATTACCAGGGAATCATCTATACAGAGCTGGGAGAAAAGGACAAAGCAAAGGAACTGCTGCAGCAGTCTTATGCAAAGGGCTACGCACCAGCACTTGCAGGACAGGGGGAAGCCGCATATCTGGCTGGAGAGTATAAGGAAGCCTGCAGCTTTTTTGAGAAATACTTTTCCGGGACAGGAGATAACCAGACCCAGACAGAAAACACCTCTCTGGATGCCGCTTCCTGGAATCAGTACGCTCTGTGTCTGATGGAGCTTAGCAGATATGAGGATGCTGTGAAAGCCTGCCAGACCGGGCTTGACCTGCAGGACCGGGCGACAGACCAGGCACTGCGCTTTAACCTTGCAACGGCTTATGAAAAGCTGCAGCAATGGGAGGATGCTTATGCTGTCATGAAGGCTTATCATGAGATGTATCCGGATGATGCAAAGGGAACACATGAGTTTGAGTTTCTGGAGAGCCGGGTCGTTCAGTAAACAGCTTTTCGGAAACATTTATCACTGTCATTTCAGAGAGCGCAAAATCATTTGCCGCTTCCTGTATTTCAATTTATATATCATTTAATATATCATCCAGGAGGGATTGGAAATGCTTGAAAACAGAATCTACAATTTTGCTGCAGGCCCGTCTATGCTGCCGGAGCCGGTACTTGTAAAGGCCCGTGAGGAGTTCCTGAATTATCAGGGATCCGGCATGTCTGTCATGGAGATGAGCCATCGTTCCAAGGTCTATGATGATATCATCAAGGCCTGCCAGGCGGATCTCCGTAAGGTTATGGGTATTCCGGACAATTATAAGGTGCTTTTCCTTCAGGGCGGGGCGACCGGCATGTTTGCGGCCATCCCTCTGAATATTGCCGTAAATGGAGCTGCAGATTATATCATCAGCGGGAATTTTGCCGGTAATGCTTACAAAGAAGGGAAAAAATACCTTAAGGACGCCAGAGTGGCAGCTACAACAGAGGACATCAATTTCGTCAGGATCCCCAGACAGGAAGAGCTGGTACTCAATCCGGATGCAGATTTTGTCCATATCTGTTCCAATAATACGATTTTCGGAACAACATACAAGTATATCCCGGACACCGGAAAAGTACCTCTCGTGGCGGATATGTCTTCCTGCATTCTGTCCGAGCCGGTCGATGTGAGCAAATACGGTATTATCTATGCCGGTGTCCAGAAAAATATGGCTCCTGCAGGGTTTGCGGTGGTGATCGTACGTGAGGATCTGCTTGGTCATAAATCCCCGCTTTGTCCGAAAATCTGGGATTTTGCGCTGCAGGATGAAAAGGATTCCATGATCAACACGCCTCCGACCTATCCGATCTACATGTGCAAGCTGGTGCTGGAGTGGATCCTTCAGACAGGGGGCCTGGAAGCTATGAAGAAGCGCAATGAGGAAAAGGCAGCCCTGCTGTATGATTATCTGGATACAAGCAAAATCTACAAATGCGCAGCTGAGAAGGAAGACCGTTCCATGATGAACGTAACCTTCCGCACCGGCAATGAAGAGCTGGATGCTAAGTTTGTCAAAGAGTCCATTGCAGCCGGCTTTACCAACCTGAAAGGGCACAGGCTGGTCGGCGGCATGAGAGCTTCCATCTACAACGCGATGCCTCTGGAAGGCGTCAAAGCCCTGATCGCTTTTATGGAGAAGTTTGAGAAAGAAAACGCGTAAGAGGCAGGATAAAGTGTAAAAATGTGGCCGGCGGGGCGGGAAGAACGATTTCTGCTTTGCTGGCTTTTCTTCCTTCCGGGGAATATGGTTGACATTTTCCGAAGATAGGACTACAATATGGAATCGGGCAATAAACGACAATAGTCGGAAACATATAAAAGGAGGCATGCCATATGGCAAAAGTAGATATTATTTCAGGTTTCCTGGGTGCAGGAAAGACAACCTTGATCCGCAAGCTGGTCAAGGAAGCGTTTGCCGGTCAGCAGATCGTGCTGATCGAAAATGAGTTCGGCGAGATCGCGATCGATGGCGGTTTTCTGAAAGATGCAGGGATCCAGATCACAGAGATGAGCCAGGGATGCATCTGCTGTTCACTGGTTGGTGATTTTGGTGAAGCTCTTAAGGATGTCATTACACGTTTTAATCCGGACAGGATCATCATCGAGCCCTCCGGAGTAGGTAAACTTTCGGATGTTGCACTGGCTGTGCAGAGGACCGGCGGCGATGTGCCGATCGAGCTGAACAGCATGGCAACCGTGGCAGATGTAAACAAGTGCAAAATGTATCTGAAGAATTTCGGGGAGTTCTATGCGAACCAGATCGAAAGTGCAGACACGATCGTACTGAGCCGTACGCAGAGCACCAGCCAGGAGAAACTGGAAGCAGTTGTGGCGCTGATCCGTGAGCACAACCCCAAGGCTGCAATCATCACAACTCCCTGGGATGAACTGACAGGTGCGCAGATCCTTGCTGCAATTGAGCATCCGATTTCTCTGGCAGATCTTGTAATTGCAGAGGATGAAGAGGATGATGAGCATGAGCACCATCATCACCATCATCATCACGACCATGATCACGATGAACATGAACATCACCATGATCATGATGAGGAAGACGAGCATGATCACGATCATGAGGATCATGATGAGCAAGAGCATCACCATCACGATCATGATGATGAAGAACATGAACACCATCATCACCACCATCATCATGATCACGATGAGCATGGCCACCACCATCATCACCATCACCACGGACATGACGCGGATGAGATCTTTACCAGCTGGGGCGTCGAGACTCCCCGTAAATACACAAAGGAAGAAATCGAGGGCATCCTGAAAGCCCTTTCTGACAGCACCGAGGCAGATTACGGTATCGTACTTCGTTCGAAAGGCATGCTGCCCGCACAGGATGGCACCTGGATCTATTTTGATATGGTTCCCGAAGAGTATGAGATCCGTGAAGGGGCTCCGGAGTATACCGGCAGGCTCTGTGTAATCGGGTCAGAGCTTAAAGAGGAAAAGCTGGCTCAGCTGTTCCAGGTATAACGAAGAGATCAGAAGTGCTTGCAGGAAATACAAAGGAGCACGCAATGCTTATTCTACGATTTAGGAAGGATTGCGGGCTCCTGTGTGTTAACAGGATATGTTAAGGAAGTGAAAAAATGGACGAATTAACGATTCCCGTATATCTGACAATGGGTTTTCTGGAGAGCGGGAAATCCACTTTTATTGACGAGGTCTTCGGCAGCGGGGAGTTCGCGGATGGAGACCGCGGCGTATATATCTGCTGTGAAGAGGGCGAGGTAGAGGTCGATCCCCACGTGATGGATGCCTGCCTGATGACAATGGTCCGTGTGGAAGAAGAGAAACAGCTGGATGCCCAGTTCTTCAATATGATTGACGAGATATACCATCCGGAGCGTGTTTTTATTGAGTACAATGGCATGTGGGATCCGGATACGATCCTGAATGTGGATCTGCCTGTGGGCTGGGGGATCTACCAGGTCGTCACGATGATC
>CADBQK010000041.1 GCA_902796775.1 uncultured Lachnospiraceae bacterium | reverse complement strand
GGGAACCTTTTGAATACGGAGTCGTACCAGATCATGAAGAGACTGGAACTTAACAACATTCTGAGCCGCTTTGAGGAGATTCCGGAAAATACCGGCGTGGAAGACAGGGCTGATGTGATCTGTCTTTCTGATGGTAATAGTCTGCAGATGCTGGCAGATGCCTGTCAGCCTGATGATGTACTTGGGATATTCTGTGTGTGCGGTGGAGATGAAGGACTGGAAGCTGCGGCTGTATCCGGTATAAGTCTGAATCATACACAGAGCCAGGATAGTGAAGTCAAGAGCGAATCTGTATACATTCTGATGCCGGGAAACGGGATCACAGTGGAAGATCTTCAGGATACAGTGCGCAGGATCATTCAAAGGGCAGGGCAGGTCTGGTTTAATGATTTGAAAGGGCAGCTTAGCTGGCTGGGGATTGCTGATGGTGAGAATCTCTTTGATGCAGGAGTGGCAGCTTATCTGCTCAATCCCCTGGCTGATTCCTATTCCTGTGACAGTATTGCCCAGGTATACCTTGGTGAAACGATCCCATCCCGCGGTGATCTGTTCAAAAAACAGAAACTGGGAGAAGCCGTGCAGGAAGAGAGGGAAAAGGTGCTGGCTTACCTGGCTCAGGAAGCTGATATCCCACGAAGAGTTTCCTCCATCCTTCTCAGAAAACTGGAAGAGGAAGGCATGGATAAGCTTTTCTGTGAAATAGAGATGCCGGTGCTTTTTGTCCTTCACGAGATGGAAGAAGCCGGAATCTGCGTGGAAAAAGAAGAGCTTGCTGCCTACGGGGAGAGTCTGACAGGACGAATTGATGAACTGGAGCAGGATATTTACGACCTGGCCGGAGAATCGTTTAATATTAATTCTCCCAGGCAGCTGGGGGTAATCCTGTTTGAAAAAATGAACCTCCCTTATGGAAAGAAGACAAAGACCGGGTATTCAACAGCTGCAGACGTACTTGAAAAGCTTCGTCCTGTCGATCCGATCATCGGAAAGATTCTGGAATACAGGCAGCTGACGAAACTCAAATCCACTTACGCTGACGGCCTGGCAGCTTTTATACGGCCGGATGACGGCAGGATCCACTGCAAGTTTAATCAGACGATCACCGCGACCGGCAGGCTGAGCAGTGCAGATCCCAACCTTCAGAATATCCCTGTGCGGATGGAGCTGGGGCGTATGATCCGGAAGGTTTTTGTCCCCGGTGAAGGAAAGATTTTTGTGAATGCGGATTATTCCCAGATCGAGCTCAGAGTTCTGGCTCATATGGCAGGGGATGAGAATCTGATCCGGGCTTATCAGGAGGACCAGGATATTCATCGGATTACTGCCTCCAAAGTCTTTCATGTACCGCTTGATGAAGTAACCTCGCTGCAGAGAAGTAATGCTAAAGCCGTAAATTTCGGGATCGTGTACGGTATCAGCTCCTTTGGGCTGAGCCAGGATCTTGGGATCAGCCGGCAGGAAGCGCAGGAGTATATCAGCCAGTATTTTGTGACCTATCCCGGGATCAAACAGTATCTCGATCAATGTGTACAGCAGGCAAAGGAAACAGGTTATGCTGTGACTTTATACGGACGGAAACGTCCGGTTCCGGAGCTTGCTTCCAAAAACTTTATGCAGCGAAGTTTTGGAGAACGTGCTGCCATGAATTCCCCGATACAGGGGACTGCAGCGGATATCATTAAAATCGCTATGGTCCGCGTCAGCCGGGCACTGAAAGCGCAGTCGGCAGGTTCGAGGCTTATTCTGCAGATCCATGATGAGCTTCTGATCGAAGCTCTCCCGGAAGAGGAAGAGCTGGTCAGGAAAATCCTGAAGGAGGAGATGGAGCAGGCAGCAGCACTGTCGGTTCCGCTTGAAGTGGAAATGAACAGTGGGGAAAACTGGTATGCCCTGAAGTAGAAGAGGACACTGTGATGGATTTTCTGAACAGGTTTATGGAGGTGTTTTTGGGATGAAGAAGTACGGGATCAGAGTATACGGGATCACCGGAGGAGCCGGAACCGGCAAATCTGAAGTGCTGCGTATTCTGCGGGAAGAATTTGATGGATGTACGATCCTGTCTGATGATGTGGCGAGGGATCTGCAGAAAAAAGGCCGGCCCTGCTATGAGCTGATGGTCGCGCATTTTGGGGAAGAGATCCTGGGAGAAGACGGAGAAATCGACCGTGCTGTTGTGGCAAAGAAGGTATTCGGCAATGATCAGGAGCTTGCCCTGCTCAATGGAATGATCCATCCGGCTGTCCGCAAAGAGATAGAGAGGATCGTGGAAGAAGCAGCAAGAGAAGGTAAGTATCGTTTTGTTGCTCTGGAATCCGCCATCCTTCTGGACTGCGGATATGAAGATCTGTGTGATGAATTCTGGTATGTGTATACTCAGCCGCAGATCCGCCGCGAAAGAATGAAAGCTTCAAGAAACTATTCAGATGAGAGGGTTGATGCTGTAATGGCCAGTCAGCGGCCGGACAGCTATTTCATGAGCCGTTGTCAGTTCGTTATTGAGAACAACGGTTCTCTGGAGGAAGTAAAAGAGCAGCTGAAACATAAACTTTCCGGCGATGAAGACAGGTGATCGCTGTGTTGTGCGGAGTTGACTATGATGGAGCTTTGCGTTAAACTATATGTATCTACTCAGCACCCTATATATAAGGATAAAACATACATGCAGTACCTCAGATTCAGGCACTGAATGTTGTCTATACTAATATGTTTATCAACATAGTATATGAAGGAGGTTACAGCAATGAAAGAAGTAGTACAAGTACTCGCAGTAGGGGCGGTTCCGGCAAAACAGGATACCTTGTTTATTCATGATATGGATGGGAAATGGTATCGTTTTAAGTCTACTCCGGATTGTCAGACTTATAAAGAAGCAATCGAACAGGGACGAAGGGAGGAAGTTACCGAAGGGTATGCTAAGTCCCATATCTGGCCCGTTGCATTTGGCGCCGGATCCCTGAAGATCGTCTTTGGTGTTGAAGTAGTGGATGAGAATACCTTCAACCGCGAGATCAGGCATGTATAATCAGCTGCAGTTTGCATCGATTGCCAGCGGGAGCAGCGGCAACTGTCTCTTTGCCGGGAGTGACGACTGCAGGATCCTGATTGATGCGGGGATCAGTAAGAAAAGGATTGAAGAGGGGCTTTCCGGAATGGATGTGGATCCCGGGGATATTGATGCGCTTCTGATCACCCATGAGCATTCGGATCACATAAAAGGTCTTGGCGTATGGTCCAGGAAGTATAAGGTGCCGGTCTATGCCACAAAGGGCACACTCCTGGAGGTGACGCGCATGCAGACGCTGGGTAAAATCGACCCGGCTCTTTTGCATGTCATAAAGCCTGGTGTTCCCTTCGAGGTGAAAGGGACCCGCATCCTTCCGATCCCGGTTTCCCATGATGCGAGGGATCCTGTCTGCTACCGCATTGATCATAGAGGGAAGAGTATTGGTACAGTGACGGATCTCGGGAAATATGATGAGTTTATCCTGTCTTCTCTGCAGGACTGCGATCTGCTGTACGCAGAAGCCAATCATGATGAGCGTATGCTGGAGACCGGTCCTTACCCTTATCCTCTGAAGCTTCGCATCGCCGGAAATTACGGACATCTGAGCAATGAGCTGTCCGGTCAGATGATTGATAAGCTCCGCTGTGAGAGGCTGCAGACGGTTATTTTAGGGCATTTGAGCAAGGAGAACAATTACCCCGAGCTGGCACTGGCGTCCGTGAAAGCAGAGCTGGAAAGGCATAGGGCATCCGGCTGTGCAGCTCTTTCCCTTAGTGTGGCTCCACGGGATACGGCTTCAGAGGTTTTTTGTATCTAATGATAAGGCTGCCGGGAGGGAAAAACCTTCACAGCAGAAGTTATACAGTTTTTTGAGGGACAGACTGCGCAGCAGCTGGGAGGTGCTTATGAAGAAAACGATTATTACTGTCATCGGCAAGGACAGGGTTGGTATTATCGCCGCAGTATGTACCTTCCTTGCGCAGCATAATATTAATATTCTCGATATTGACCAGTCCATTATACAGGGCTATTTTCATATGATGATGATCGTGGACGCAAATCAGGCGGATCAGGATTTTTCACTGCTGGCCTCTGAGCTTGCATCGATTGGTGAGGGGCTCGGCGTTCAGATCAAAATGCAGCATGAAGACATTTTTGATGTGATGCACAGGATCTAAAGCAGGATAGGATACAGGATAAGCTATGATTAATCTATACGAAGTCAGCGAGACCAACCAGATGATTGAAGAGTCCAACCTGGATGTCCGCACAATCACGATGGGTATCAGCCTGCTGGATTGCTGCAGCGATAGTCTGGATAAGGTCTGTGACAGGATTTATGACAAGATTACAGATAAAGCAAAGAACCTGGTAAAGACCGGCGAGACGATTGAGCTCGAGTATGGGATCCCAATCGTAAATAAACGGGTGTCGGTGACTCCGGCAGCCCTGATCGGCAGTTCCTGCTGCCGCACTCCGGAAGATTTTGTGAAGATCGCCAGGACGCTTGACAAAGCAGCTGCAGCGGTTGGTGTTAATTTCCTGGGAGGATATTCTGCGCTGGTTTCCAAGGGGATGACTCCTGCAGACCAGATGCTGATCGAGTCGATCCCTCAGGCACTGTCGGAGACAGCTCTGGTGTGCAGCTCTGTGAATGTAGGCTCTACCAAATGCGGGATTGACATGGATGCTGTGCGCCTGCTGGGTTCGATCATCCGGAAGACAGCCTATCTTACCAGGGAAAATGATGGACTTGGCTGTGCAAAGCTGGTCATCTTCTGCAATGCGCCGGATGATAATCCGTTTATGGCCGGTGCTTTTCATGGTGTTACCGAAGCCGATACTGTCATACATGTCGGAGTCAGCGGCCCCGGTGTTGTTAAACGTGCACTGGAATCTGTTCGGGGACAGGATTTTGAGGTGCTTTGTGAAACAATAAAAAAGACTGCTTTTAAGATTACCAGAGTCGGACAGCTGGTTGCTAAGGAAGCCTCGGCGCGACTGGGTGTACCCTTTGGCATCATCGATCTGTCATTGGCTCCCACACCTGCTATTGGCGACAGTGTGGCTGATATCCTTCAGGAGATTGGTGTGGAATATGCTGGCGCACCGGGTACAACGGCGGCGCTGGCACTTTTGAATGACCAGGTCAAAAAGGGCGGGATCATGGCATCTTCCTATGTAGGAGGCCTCTCCGGCGCTTTTATTCCTGTATCTGAAGACCAGGGCATGATCGATGCTGTAGAAGCAGGCTGTCTGACTCTGGAGAAGCTGGAAGCTATGACCTGTGTCTGCTCGGTCGGCCTGGATATGATCGCGATTCCCGGTGATACTCCGGAGTCGGTCATCTCCGGCATCATTGCCGATGAAATGGCAATCGGTATGATCAATCAGAAGACTACTGCTGTCAGAGTGATACCGGTTTACGGGAAAGATGTTGGAGAAACGGTGGAGTTCGGCGGACTGCTCGGACATGCACCGATCATGAGCGTCAACCGGTTCGGCTGTGACGCATTTGTCAATAGAAAGGGGCGGATACCCGCTCCTGTACATAGTTTTAAAAATTAACGAGAGTAATGATTCAGATACCCAGAGCAAGCTGACGCATGGCGCCCCCGCACTGGGGTGCTGAACACTTGCAGATTATTTAAAATGATCGAGAGATTGCAGTGCATGAATCATCCGATCATTCGCACGATCTGCAGCATTTTTTATACGATATATTATATTACGGAGGAAATCATGGGTATACTGGATGGATTGAAGCCTGAACGAGTTTTTTACTACTTTGAAAAGATCTGCAGTATCCCGCACGGCTCGTACAATGTCAGGAAAATCAGCGACTACTGTATGGAGGTAGCAAAGAATCTTGGATTGGAAGCAAGGCAGGATGAATGGTATAATGTGGTGATCCGGAAACCTGCTTCAGCAGACCAGGCCGGCGGACCGGTACTGATGCTGCAGGGACATCTGGATATGGTCGCTGTTAAGAATCCGGGTGTTGCTCTGGATCTGGAAAAGGATGGATTGTCACTGATCGTTGAGGATGGGTATATTCGTGCAGATGGGACTTCTCTGGGAGCTGACGACGGGATCGCGATTGCTATGATCCTGGCAATCCTTGAAGACGATTCTATCTCGCATCCGGCTTTGGAAGCTGTATTTACCGTGCAGGAAGAGGTTGGTATGGAGGGAGCTGCAGCCATGTCTGTGGATGATCTGCAGTCAACCTATATGCTTAACCTGGATTGTGAGACAGAAGGACAGATCCTGGCCGGCTGCGCGGGAGGAGCCTGCGCCAAAGCTGTTGTTCCCGGTCATATGCAGGAGAAAGACGGGCAGCTTTACCAGATCCGGATCGAAGGGCTGACCGGCGGTCATTCCGGAGCGGAGATCCACAAAGGCAGGGCGAATGCCAATGTTCTGCTTGGGAGGGCTTTGATGGCATTGCGTGAGAAAACTCCCATATTCCTTAAAGAAGCCGAAGGCGGAGAAAAGGATAATGCGATCCCGCACAGCAGCTATGCATCTTTTATAACGGATCCCGATACAGATCCTGACGTATTGAAGGCTGCTTTTGAATCCTTCTGTGCACAGATCGAGGCAGAGTACGGCCGTATTGAGAAAACCTGCAGTCTTCGCATGACTGGTCCGGAGATGGCCAGCTGCCCGGTCATGAGCGCGGAAGATACCGACAAAGTCCTCTTCCTGCTCTTCGTATCGCCTGATTCAATGCAGAGCATGAGCCAGGATCTGCCGGGTATCGTGCAGACTTCTCTGAATCTTGCTATACTCAGGGCAGATGCGCGGGAAGCATCGATCACCTGGTCTGTCAGAAGTATACTGCACTCAGGAAAACAGCACCTGCTTGATAAGCTCTGCCACCTTGCCGGATCACAGGGATGTACCTGCCAGATTTACGGAGATTATCCGGAGTGGCCATTCAACCCGCATTCCAGAATGTGCGCACTGTCTGCCGAGATCTATCGGGATCTGACGGGGAAGGAACCTCGCATGGAGATGATCCATGCCGGGGTGGAGTGCAGCATCTTCTCGGAAAAGATGCCCGGACTGGATATAGTCAGCCTGGGTCCGGATATCCTTGATATCCATACACCGGGTGAGCATATGGATATTGCATCTGCCGCTCGGGTCTATGAGCTGGTGCTTCGGGTATTGGCCCGCTTCCCGGAGATTGTACAATAAACCGGGCTGCACTAAAACGGAGGCCAATTGATATCTTTATGATGCTGCCTGTTCTGACGAAAATCATGAAAGGATAACAAAATGGATTTAAGAGGGAGACATTTGCTGAAACTTCTGGATTTTACTCCGGAAGAGATTTTATACCTGATCGACCTGTCTGCAGATCTGAAAGCGAAGAAAAAGAGAGGCGAGAAGACACTTTATCAGGATGGTAAGAATATTGCACTGATCTTTGAGAAGACAAGTACCAGGACAAGGTGTTCTTTTGAGGTTGCTGCCCGTGATCTGGGTATGTATACAACGTTTCTGGATCCTTCGGCATCGCAGATCGGGAAGAAGGAGAGTATTGCAGATACAGCCCGGGTACTGGGCCGTTTGTATGACGGAATCGAGTACCGTGGATTTGACCAGTCTATCGTAGAAGCAATTGCGCAGTATGCAGGTGTTCCGGTTTGGAACGGACTGACAAATCAGTTCCACCCGACCCAGGTTCTGGCAGACGCGCTGACGATCCGTGAGCACTTTGGACGTCTGGAAGGGATCCGGCTGTGCTATATGGGAGATGCCCGTTACAATATGGGAAATTCCCTGATGGTGCTTTGCGCAAAGCTGGGTATGCATTTTACGGCTTGTGCTCCCGCTAAGTATTTCCCCGATGCAGCAATTGCTGCACAGTGCGAAGAGATTTGCCGTCAGTCAGGGGGATCTGTTCGTTTCGAAGAGGATCCGTCTAAAGGCCCTGCCGGAGCAGATGTGATCTATACAGATGTCTGGGTATCCATGGGCGAGCCGGATGATGTCTGGGAAGAGAGGATCCGTGATCTGACTCCTTACCAGGTCAATGCACAGGCTATGGCCCTGGCAGATCCGGATGCTGTGTTCATGCATTGTCTGCCTGCTTTCCATGACCTGAATACCGGCATCGGTATGGATATTAAGAAAAAGTTCGGTCTTAATGAGATGGAAGTGACAGATGAGGTCTTTGAATCTCCGCAATCTGTTGTTTTTGATGAAGCAGAAAACCGCATGCATACGATCAAAGCAGTGATGCAGGCTACTTTATAAGAATGCAGGCCGCTTTATAAGATAAGAGGAGAAATGTAATCACATGAAGCTTGAGAAATATATGGGCTGTTCAAAGGCAGCCAGGGGGCTGATCAAGTCTGATCTGGTACTGAAGAATGCAAAGATCGTCAATGTGTTTACAGATCGTGTAGAAGAAGGCAACATTGCGATCAAAAACGGTATGATCGTCGGAATCGGTGATTTTGAAGGAGAACAGGAAATCGATATAAAGGGCCAGTATGTGACATCCGGTTTTATCGATGCGCACCTGCATCTGGAGTCGACTTTGGTGAATCCGCAGGTCCTGGTCTCCAGGGCTGTGCGTCATGGGACAACGACTTTTATGGTGGATCCCCATGAGGCAGCGAATGTTTCCGGGACAGAGGGGATTGATTATCTGCTGGATCAGACAAAGGACTGCCCGGCGCATGTCTATGTGATGATTGCTTCCTGTGTTCCGGCTACGCCTATTGATGATAATGGTGTGATCCTCACAGCGAAAGAGATGGAAAAATACCTGAAAAACCGGAGGGTTCTGGGACTGGGCGAAGTGATGGACTGTATGTCTGTGATCAACGGTGATCCCAGCATGAACGAAAAGCTTGAGCTGTTTGACGGAAAGGTCAAAGACGGTCATGCCCCCGGACTTTCTGACCGGGAGCTGGCGGCTTATGTCATCGCCGGAGTATCGACCGATCATGAAGGTACAAGCTATGAATACATAATGAAAGAACGTTCCATGGGTATGACCTGCCATATCCGGGAGGGCAGCGCAGCCAGAAATCTGGAGAACATCATCAAGGGAATCGTTGAGAACAACGACAATACAGAAGGTTTCTGTTTCTGTACAGATGATAAACATATCGAAGACATCGAGAGAGAGGGAGATATTGATTTCAACGTGCGCAAGGCTGTCAGCATGGGCATTAGTCCGATTGCTGCCGTGAAAATGGCAACGATCCAGCCCGCCAAATGTTATGGCCTGCGCCGTACCGGAGCTGTTGCACCCGGTTTTGATGCAGACCTCGTTGTGTGGGATTCCCTGAAAGATTTTAATGCCCAGATGGTATTTTATAATGGCCAGCTGGTAAGCGATAGGCTGAAGGTTCGTCCCAAACCCTGCCCGGCCAACCTGATGGATACCATTCATCTTGGCGAGATTGATCCGAACAAGTTAAAGGTCCCTGCCGGGAAGCCTTTCCCTGTGATCCGGATGATTCCCGGGGAGATCATTACCGAGCAGTGCATGGTTTCTCTTCCGGGAGAAACAGATTTCGTACCGGATGGTATTTACAATAAAATAGCCGTTTTTGAAAGACATCATGCTACCGGTAAAATAGGAGCCGGTGCTGTCACCGGATTTGGGCTGAAAGGCGGAGCAATTGCTTCATCTGTTTCCCATGACAGCCATAACATCATTGTGATCGGTGATAACGATGAGGATATCCTTGCTGCAGTTCGTGAAATCGAGCGGACACATGGGGGCTATACGATTGTCTGCGGCGGCGAGGTATTTGATACTCTGGAGCTTCCTATTATGGGACTGATCTCAGATAAAACCTATAGTTATGTTAATAAAAAACTGAAGCGGATGATCTCGAAAGCACATCGGATGGGGGTTCCCAAACAGATGGATCCTTTTATTACCCTCTCATTCATGGCGCTTCCTGTGATTCCGCAGATTCGCTGTACGCCCAGAGGTGTCTACAGTGTGAGTGAAGGAAAATTTCTTACCTGATCCAGCTAGGAGGTGTTTGCGTGCCGATCGAAACGAATGGCATCACAAATTGGTTCAAACAAATAGACAAAAGAGATAAGCGGGATTTCATCATCAGGCTGGTTTTATTTGCTGCACTTGCTGTTTTGTTTGTCCTGCATCCGTCGTGGTATGTTAAGGTTGATGCCGGCGGGATCCATCTTGCCAAAAAAAGACTGATCCTGTATTTTATGGCGGGCATGTTTTTTCTGCTCCTGCCATTATTTAAACTGAAAAAGTGGGAAGGGAAAAAGCGCTTTCTCTGGGTGCCTGTTATACTGGGCGGGATCCTGTTCTGTCTGGCGATGGGCGAGAATACAATGAAGTTTCAATTCTGGAAAATGGATCCTTTTCTGATTCTTCATAATATCATCCTGCTCTTCGGCTTTTTCATGCTGTTTTTTGCAATCTGCTGCAGGGTGAAGATCAGTCTTGTGCTGACCTATATCCTGGTGGCCGGATTTGCCATGCTGAATTATTTCATATACAAATTCAGGGGGGAGCCGATCAATGCTGCGGATATTTATGTGGCCGGTACAGCCCTGAACGTGGCCGCTGATTACAGCTTTACTTTGACCAGGCAGATGTTCACCGGACTCTTCGGAGGTGTCTGCCTGATCAGCACAATGATGTGGCTTCCGGCGGAAGACATGGCTTTGAAAGGGAAAAAACGTCTGGCGGCGGCTCTTCCCGCCCTTGCCCTTGCATTGTCTATTACGTATATTTATGCTCTGTCTGACGTTCCGTCGAAGATGCAGATCAAGGTAAAGGTTTTTAATCCTTATAAGAGCTACCAGAAAAACGGAGAAGCGCTGAACTTTATCAGGAGCTTTTATTATATGCAGCTGGATAAGCCGGTAGGATACAGTGCCAAAAATGCTGAGAAGATGATGGCGGATTCCGGGTATGAAA
This sequence comes from uncultured Lachnospiraceae bacterium, assembly GCA_902796775.1. The sequence continues at coordinate 93 of CADBQK010000041.1, read as the reverse complement.
GTGATGATATTTTTGATCATGATACGTCCAAAGATCCCAATATCATTATCCTTATGAACGAAAGCCTGACTGATTTTACTACCTACGATGTGG
>CADBQK010000040.1 GCA_902796775.1 uncultured Lachnospiraceae bacterium | reverse complement strand
GCGCCGCTCGAACAGGACTTTGGTTTCAGGCCCGCCACGCCGCTCCGGGAAGGATTACGCCGGTTCGTTCAATGGTATAAACAATTCGCCGAAACGTAAAGCATGGGTTCTTTCATGATTCGCTTATCATTTCAGATGTACGGATCATTTTTTAGGTTTCCTGATTCTGTTTACTGTTTCGGTCAGAGCCTCCGCCATAGTGAAGCCGATCAGGCCACCAAGTCCGTTGCTGCCAAGATCAATCAGATCACAATACCCGATTCTTGTGAAAAGCTGAACCGCTTCTATGGTCCCCGAAAGGAGTAAGGGGATAAACAGTATGCTTTTTCCGGGACTGATCCTGTACAGGATGGCGCCAAGCGGAATAAACAGCCAGATATTTTTCAGAACGTCTGCCCTTGCTTCGGCATCAAAAAACATTCTTATGAACGTAGCAACGATTTTAATACCTGAAGTTGTCGTCAGACTGCTCCGGGCAATCAGCGTCAGATATATGATTGTGAGTATACATAACGCCAGTAAGACGAAATTCACTCTTTTACCTGCCAGGACTGTGAGAACCACGGCTAATAAAGCAATTGCGATAACCAGCCATGACTGATTGAACAAAAGATTCCTTAGACTCCTTTGTTCGTTTCCGTTTTCATCAAGATAAACCTGTTTGCCGTCCCTCCACATGAAACCATACTGTCCTTCCGGAAGGCGGCATGGGGCGCCGTTCTGGTCATAGTATCGTTCTGAAGCTATCTGATCGTTGAAAAAAAAAGTCCGCCGGACTGTTGCATATCCTTTGCTGATAATCATTGGACGTCCATCTGCATCCAGATAGGTCAGCAAAGCCGCACGCCCGGCTTCATCATATTCTCTATGCAGACCATATTCTCCTGTCCTCAAGCTGACAGGATCACCATTTGTATCGTAATAGGTTTCACTTTCAACCCTGCCGTTTTCCGGTCCGTCCGAAAGATAGTATTTCCGGATAATAATCGCATATCCTTCTCTTGTCATCATAGGCTTTCCGGACTCATCGGTATAAATTGTCCTGTACGGATATCCGTTTTCATCATATTCAAGGATTTTACCGTAACCCAGGTATGTAAAGCAGGCCGGACGTCCGTATATATCATAGTATCGGACTCTTGTCATCTGCCCCTTATCATTGTATTCCCTTTTTTCCGTCGCGTATCCATTTCGTATGGTAACAGGTTCTCCGTCCTTTCCTAGATACCCGATGCAGATCACAGCTCCATGATTATCATATTCGTATCTTATCGCCGCATATCCCGAGCTTCTGATAACAGGCTCCCCATGCACATCATAATAGGATTCCAATCTGCCGTAATTCGTTTTTGTAATAACGACTGTCGCGTATCCAAGTACTGGATCCATGGCAATACGCCCGTTGTTATCGATAAAATCTATTCTCTCCGTGTTTCCGTCCTTCAGCAAACGACTTGTCAACTGTCCTGAAAGAGAATAAGCCGGTGTGACCGATTCTTTTGCTTTAGGACTGATATACAGGCTAGATAACACTAGAAACACAGCAAAGAGCACCATATTAACGATCTTTTTCAGCATTTCATCAACCTTGCATTCAACCGGTTCCGATTGTTCCTGATGTGATTTTTAATTTTCCTTGAAATATCGTCCATCTTCATAGGATACCAGTCCGTCTGTAAACCTGCTGACACCTAGCGATTTGAACAGTGCATTCGTTCTTCTTGCTTTTCTGTATTTTTTCATTATTATCGGCGTTTTGCAGATGTGTCGCATGCCTTCCACGATCCATGCAAATGGCCTGAGTATTGGATTTCTCGCAATCGCCAGATTTTCACATCCTTTATGCTGCAGATCCTTGATTGCCGTAATCGGATGTCGTAACTGATGCAATCTGCTAACATAGAATGCATCTGCTTTATTCAATTTGACTCCGAAATTTCCGCACTTCATAACATATTCCATAAGTTCTCTGCTCAGCTTATCATCTGCATCCATGCACCATTTTTGTGTTGGCAGGCCAAGATACAACTCACACATTTTTGTCGTCGTAACAGCAAGCTTCTTTAAGCCAGTCTGTTCTGCCATTGTCTCAAATTCATTCCATTTATCATCTGTAAGACACTTGTCAACAAACATCATCCAGTCAATGATCTGTCTGAGTCCGATCCCTTCTTCCATATGTTGATTCACATGATCAATCAAAACAAGGCCATTGATCAGATCCGGGAGAATATGATTATCTGTAATATTACAAACAATTAAGTCATCCAACGCTTTTGCTTTCTTTACATCATTCATAGATGCAAAGAAAGCATGTATTTCGACGATGATACCTTTCTTCTCAAAAGATCTATGGCGGCCTCGTTCCTTATCAATTCTACTAGTCGTTTCACGCCATGCATTATTAATCATTGCTTCACACGAGGAATCATAATCTTCCCGTCGAGTAATG
>CADBQK010000039.1 GCA_902796775.1 uncultured Lachnospiraceae bacterium | reverse complement strand
GCAGCACTGCCGAAACCGGGTGTATGATCGGTGATAGCCAGATCATTGTCGATGGTCTTCGGGCAGCCTACGAAGCGCTGCTTGGCACCTGTCAGAAGTGCATAATCGGAAAGCTTCTTGATGGTATCCATCGAATCATTGCCTCCGATATAGATGAAGATCTCGATCTCGAGCTTATCAAGCAGGGAGAAGATCTTCTTATACAGCTCGATATCCTCGTGGATTCCCGGGAGCTTGAAGCGGCAGGAACCCAGGAAGCAGGACGGGGTCTTTCTCAGAAGCTCAAGGTCAAGCTCATTCTTGATATAGTCGGAAAGATCGATATACTGTTCATCCAGAAATCCGAGAATACCGTAACGCATGCCGTAAACCTTGTTGTACCCACGTTCCATGGCGGTCTTAAAAACGCCGGCCAGGCTGGAGTTGATTACTGCGGTAGGTCCGCCTGACTGACCTACGATAACATTTCCTTTCATCTTGTACCTCCTTGTATAGTTACCCGCATATCTGCAGGTTTGTATCAGAAAGGGACACATGATTTCTCAGCACTTTTGCGAGATGTACTTTCCTTATATATATGAAGTGCTGAACAACTTCCACATTATAGCACAAAAAAAGTGAATAGATTGTTCTTTATACCATGCAAGAAAAATGACATTCCCGGCATATTCAGCCGTTCATAACAGTGCTGTTCCGAATCCAAATGTGAATACAAACGTTTTTTCAGCTTTTTTGGTTTCTTTTGTCTTACACACTTGTTTTTTCTAACAGCTATGATATGATAACTCTGAATGGGAATGTGCTGCAGGCACTGCTCCTGCGGCACATGTCAAAATGAAACAGTTCCATCAATTTCTGTATAGGGAGGAAAAGATATGCCACTGGTAACAACAAAAGACATGTTTGAAAAAGCATATTCCGGCGGATATGCAATCGGCGCATTCAACGTAAACAATATGGAGATCGTCCAGGGTATCACCGAGGCTGCACAGGAGCTCAATGCTCCCCTGATCCTGCAGGTTTCCAAAGGCGCACGTGCATATGCTAATCATACTTATCTCATCAAGCTGGTTGAGGCAGCTGTGATCGAGACAGGTCTTCCGATTGCACTTCATCTGGACCACGGCGACAGCTTTGAGCTGTGCAAGAGCTGTATCGATGGCGGATTTACTTCTGTTATGATCGATGCATCTTCTAAACCTTTTGAAGAGAATATCGAGATCACAAAGAAAGTCGTAGAATATGCGCATGACAAGGGTGTCGTTGTAGAAGCTGAGCTGGGGACCCTGGCCGGTATCGAAGATGAGGTCGTTGTGGAAGCCGGCAAGGAAAGCTATACCCGTCCGGAGGAAGTGGAAGAGTTCGTTGACCGTACCGGATGTGATTCCCTTGCGATTGCCATTGGTACTTCTCATGGTGCATATAAGTTTACAGCAGCACAGTGTACGAGGAATGAAGATGGTATTCTGGTACCGCCTCCGCTTCGTTTCGATGTACTTGAAGAGTGCATCAAGCGTCTGCCCGGTTTCCCGATCGTACTGCACGGATCTTCTTCTGTACCGCAGTACCTGGTTGCCAAAGTTAATAAGTATGGCGGAAACATGCCCGATGCAGTCGGCATTCCGGAAGAGCAGCTCCGCAAAGCAGCACAGCTGGCAGTTTGCAAGATCAACATCGACTCTGACCTGCGTCTTGCCATGACCGCAAGCATCCGTGAGCACTTCGCACTGCATCCTGAGCATTTTGATCCCCGTGAGTATCTCAAGCCGGCCCGTGCCGCTATCAAAGAGATCGTAGCTCACAAGATCGTAAATGTACTTGGGTGTGACGGAAAAGCTTAATAGATTTTCTGCTACATAAGTGTCTAACAGGAAAACAAACCCGGCAGCATCTGCTGCCGGGAATTTTTATTGATTACTCAGAGGATTGCAGAGAAAATACGATAATACATATGTTTGTCGGAATTACACAACAATTTGTCGGTATTTGTCGACCGTTTTTTCTTGACCATATGAAAGAAAAGGTTTATTATTTAAGCTACAGCAGATTGATTATGTTAAATAGTTTATGTATCAGTGAAAAACGGTCAGGACGGGCTGGATGAATAATATAGCCTACATAGCTGAAAAATGTTTCAAATTTGTTAAATAAATGTTAAAAAATCGCTTCCCTTTTGTGAGAGGCTATGTTATACTGTCCTTTAGCCGGTTTTCGGCATATGGATCCTGTTTTCAGGAGCTCATGATTGAGATTACGTAATCGGGAGGGATTCGTTTGTATTATATAAGGTTGTTGAAAAAATATGGAATTACGGCAGCCGCAGCGTTCATGGTCGCTGTGATGCTCTGCACGACTCCATTGATGGCTATGGCAGATGATGTTCCGGCTGCCGTCTATAGTAAGGGAGAGTCTTCAAGTTTCAAGAAGGCGGATACTTTAAAGGATGAGTTTTCTTCAAGTTCGGATTCCGGCAAAAAGATATCCACAAAAAAAGCAGCCAATGTAAAATTAGACGATACGAAATCAAAAGAGACAGAGTCCGTCAAAGAGTCTTCTGAGGATAAGTCTGCATCAGAAGATCAAACAGACAAATCTGATAAAAAAGTTAATTCTTCCGGAGCAGAGGACACAGAAACAGATAAAAAAGACACAGATACAACGGATAAGAAGGAAGATAAAAAAGAGAAGACTTCAGCAGATAAAGAAGACAATACTGATAAAGAAAACGAAGATAATAAAAAAGACGAAAGCACGAAAACAGAAGGTGATTCTTCCAAAGCATCCGGTAAGGAGACAGATCAGGGAGAAAAGTCAGATTCAGATAAAGATATAGTGTCCGGATCCCAGTCCCCTGAGACCACTCAGCAGGAGGTTAAGGAAACAGAGCCGGCAGATGGCAGCAAACAGCAGCCTGAGAAAACGACTGCGGATGAGGAGAAAAAAGAGACTGCTCCTGCAGCAGGAGATACTGCTTCTGAAGGCAAAGAAGATACAGCTGAAGAGTCAGGGAAGTCCAATGATACGGAGAAAGACTCCGATTCCGGGGATAGTGATAATAAAGAAGTAAAGGAGACAGAGCCGTCTGTTCAGACTGAGTCTGAGGCAGATGCAAAAGATACCGGGGAAGAGACAGAGAAAGATATCGAGAAGGATATCGACCTGCTCCAGATTACCCGCAATAAAGGAAAAAACAAGAAAAATACAAATCCGGATAGCAAGGAGTCCCGGAAGGGCTCTGAAAAGGTAGAAAAAGAGGCCGGAGAGAAAGCAACAAAGAAGAAGAAAGAAAAGCAGACTGCCAGTGAGCAGACAAAAGCTGAGAGAGATTTTGAGCATCATGCATCTGGTGTGGCTCCCTGGAAGGGACACTCTGTAAATCTTCCGGATCTGGTTGTAAAGCAGGAGCTGCGCTTCAAGACCGTGAAAGATGCGGACAGTAAAGCAGCAGCAAAAAAAATCTATGTATATGAGAAAATGAAGAAATCCTCCAAAAAAGTCGGTTATGTTATAGCTGGCGGAGAGGTATCTGTACTCGCTCAGGATGGTGACTGGGATTATATCGAATGCGGAGAACTGAGAGGATTTGTCAAGGACAGCAGTCTGAGTGATATCGATGAGCTGGAGAAGATTCGCAAACGTATTGTGAATAAGGCAGTAGGAAAAGAAAAAAATAAAACAAAAACCCGTCTCATCAAAGCAAAAAAGGAGAAGGAGTTCAAAGATCCTGCTGTTTTACTGGTGGAAACTGTAGATAACGAGGCTTTTACCTATAAAAAACTGACAGCACAGAATACTGTTGTCAAAAAAGTATATGCTCTGGTCGATACAGCCGCTGCATTTGAGAAGATGCAGACTGCGGATTTAAACGGACCGCTGCAGCTGAAGAGCCAGGTAAAGACCGAGGAAAAAAAGAATATCAAAATAGCCCAGGCAGAATCTGTGGAGATCAAAGAAGAGAAATCTGCAAAAAGCCGTACGATCGGTACCATCAAAAATGGCGGGCTGCTCTATATCATTACGGATGCAGATGAGAAGTGGGCATATGTTGAGTCCGGCGATGTACGCGGGTTTATTGAGTCTGTCTACCTAAGCACCGGCAAAGCTGTCAATAAGAAAGTAAAGAAGAAGGGCGAGAGAAAGTTCCCTACTGCCAGGAAGAAAGTAGACCCTGCAGAAAATAAGGCTTTCTACTACACCATTTATACTACGGTCGACAAGACGGCAGAGCAGGAGTTCAGGGAGACGATCATAAAAGCAGCAGCCCAGTGTATCGGCAATCCTTACGTATGGGGCGGGACGAGCCTTGTAAACGGTGCGGACTGCAGCGGATTTGTACAGACCCTCTATCGTAATTACGGCATCTCTCTTCCGCGAGTTGCGGATGATCAGTCAGAGGTTGGTACAAAGGTGACGCTGGAGAGTGCAGAAGCAGGCGATCTGATCTTCTTTGCAGACAGCAGCGGATATGTCTATCATGTAGCGATCAGTACTGGTGATGGCGGTACTATTGAAGCAAGAAATGAGCGTTTTGGTATCGTCAGGGTTAAAGATCGCAGCGGCGCTTCATGGGCGACGGATATCATCAGTGATATGTTCCAGGATTAATCCGTAAGCAGGGGTATATCCGGGATATCAGCTTGATCGTATATGATTACGGATACTTGAGTTAAGAGAGAGTGGTGTCCATGCATCACTCTCTTTCTTTGCATTCCGGCAGGGTTGTTGACGGAACGGCCTGCATGCACTATAATAGCAGTCATTCGGGCTATTTACATCCAAAGGAAAAAACAATGCTATTCAGCAGTATAGAATTTATATTTATATTCCTTCCGGTGTTCCTGCTGTTTTACCGGCTGGTACCCGGAAGGTATGCAAACCTGGTGCTGTTTTTGGGCAGCCTTTTTTTCTATGCCTACGGAGAGCACGTATGTTTCGTGCTGATCCTGATTTCATTAACCGTGCACTATGCTTTGGTCCGCTTTTCATACGGGAAAGGACCGGGCATCCGAAAAGCATGTCTTTTTGTGATGCTTTTGTACGGATTCGGAACATTGTTCATCTTTAAGTACCTGGGCTTTTTTGAGACGAACTGGAACCAGCTGGCACAGTATCTGTCTATCAGAGGAAGCCGAATCCAGCTCCCGCTTCTGGATCTGCCGGATATCTCTCTCCCGATCGGAATCAGCTTTTATACTTTCCAGATCGCATCTTATGCAATCGATGCATACCGCCGGAATGTAGAGCCTGAGAAGAATTATATCTCACTTGGGGCATACCTGTGCATGTTCCCGCAGCTGATTGCAGGACCGATCGTACTGTACAGTGATGTCTCCAGGCAGCTGAAAAAACGCCGCCTTCGCTGGAGCCATATGGAGAATGGTCTCAAGACCTTTATTATCGGACTGAGCCTGAAGGTGATTCTGGCCAATACATTCGGGATCCTCTGGAATCAGGTGCAGACCTGGGGTGTCAGCTCCGTTTCCATACCAATGGCATGGCTGGGTATCCTGGCTTATACCTTTCAGATCTATTTTGATTTTCAGGGATATTCCCTTATGGCAATGGGGCTGGGTGAGATCCTGGGATTCAGGATCCCCAGAAATTTCCGGCATCCCTACACAGCAGTTACGATTACAGATTTCTGGCGCAGATGGCATATTACCTTAAGCAGCTGGTTTAAAAACTATGTCTACATTCCTCTGGGGGGCAGCCGCAGGGGAAAACTCCGAATGGTTCTGAATATGCTGCTGGTCTGGGCTTTTACAGGTCTCTGGCACGGTGCTTCCTGGAACTTTGTCCTCTGGGGGCTCTATTATTTTGTGCTGCTGGTCTTTGAAAAGCTGATCCTGTATCCGATCGGCAGGCGCCTGTTTCCGCCGGAAGGAAAGCGGCAGGTTCCCTCCCTGATAAAGGGGATCGGATGGTGTGTTACTTTCATAGCGGTTATGGTAGGCTGGGTCATTTTTTCCACAGAAGATACGGGAGCGATCCGGGACTACCTGGTCCGCATGTTCTGTTATCTGAACCAGAAGGAAGCATGGATGCTGGGTATGGACATGCTGGTTCTGACGGTCCATCAGTACTGGCTGTACTTTCTGGCAGGAGCTATCTGCTGTACATCCGCTCCTTTTGCGTTTTACAAAAAGTATAAGAAATCATCTGCAGCTGTATTTTTCCTGCTTGTGCTGCTGGGTGTATGCACTTACAAATTGAATAGTTCTGCCAGCAATCCGTTCCTGTATTTCAGGTTCTGATGCCGGCTGTTCGTTGAAGAGGAGTTGCAGGGAAATGAGAAGTATCCGATGGGTGAGGAAGTATCCTCTGACAGCCATCATGATCCTCTGCTGGTTTGCAGGCGGAGCTTATTTTGGGAGCAGCAGGCTGTATACCCTGATGAATGAGCTCAGAGAAAGACCTCAGGTTAGTGAGCAGATTCTGGCTATGGCGCCAAAAGGGAAAGTTTCGACTGTCATTCAGATTGACAGGCAGAATACCAGTGAGGACAAGGAAGCTGCGGAGAGAGCGCTGGCTGAAGCTGCGGAAGCAGAGCGGAAAAAACACCCTTTTTCCAAGGTGGAACAGAGTTATCTGGATGATGCAGTCTTTATCGGAGATTCCAGGACAGACACGCTGAGACTGTATGCTGACTGGAACAATGCTACCTATTATGTCAAAACAGGGACAAATATCTGGTCTATAATGGATGATCAGGTGACTGTAGGCAAAAAGACCATGAGTATAGAAAAAGCCCTGCAGCAGAAATCATTTGGGAAAGTGTATATCATGCTGGGGGT
>CADBQK010000038.1 GCA_902796775.1 uncultured Lachnospiraceae bacterium | reverse complement strand
TGAGCAGCTGGCTGTTTAAGCTGTCCAAATCCAGCAAGAATGTCCTGGGACCTAAAAGGGCAAGACGGCTTCCCGTCTGGATCTCCACTATGGTGACGTGGCTGGCGACCGGTATCTGGCACGGGGCAAAGTGGTATTTTGTGGTATGGGGTCTGCTGAATGGTTTGATCATACTGATTTCAGAGGAATTCAAACCGCTGTATGCAAAGTTCCATGAAAAGTTTCCAGGAGCAGCGACATCCCGCGCGTATGCCGGTTTTCAGGTAATCCGGACATTTTTCCTGCTGGGCAGTCTGCGTCTGTTTGACTGTTATCAGAGTGTACCGCGTACCTTCAAAATGTTCGCATCCATGTTTACAAAATTCAACCCTGCAGCCCTGGATCTGGAAGTATTCCGTGAAGTCGGACTTTCACCCATGGCCTATGCCTGGATCGGGATCGGCACAGTGCTGATGTTTACCGTCAGTATGGCCGGGCGCAAGGAAGATATCCGGGAAACGATCTCGCAGATGCCGTATATTGTGCGGTACTGTGTTTTTGCCGGGCTGTTTCTGGCTGTCCTGTTCTTTGGCAGGTATGGCGTAGGCTATGACGCTTCGGCGTTTATCTATAATCAATTTTAAGGAGGGCTTTATCTTGAAAATATGGATACGCCGTATCATTTCGATCGCCCTCATTATCGCTGTTATTCTGCCTGTGCAGAAGCTTGTCGTACCCAAGTATGCCAACGGCGTTCTGGAGGGGACATTTACACCGGAATATTATAACGAAAAATACAATCACCAGGTACTGATGATCGGGGACTGTGAAGCTTATGAGAACTATAGTCCCATGGTCCTCTGGAAAAAGTACGGGATCACAAGCTACATCCGGGGCAATGCCCAGCAGCTTGCCTGGCATGGATACTACCTGCTGAAGGAAGCACTGGAGCGGGGAGAAAAGCCTGATATCGTGATCTTCAGTGTCCTGGCATTAAAGTACAATGAGCCGCAGAAGGAAGAGTATAATCGGGTGCTATTTGATTATATGAAACCTTCGCTGACAAAACTGCAGGCTCTTAGTGCATCTATGATGCCTGAGACAGAGGATGAGGAGACCGGGGAGACGATCGATAAGGAGCATTATCTCGACTATATCTTTCCGATCCTCCGTTATCACAGCAGACTCAGTGAGCTGGAAGATGATGATTTTACCTATTACGGAAAGATCAAACAGCATACGATTGCCGGCTATTATATGCGCTGCGATGTCCTTCCTGTCGGAGCCGACGAGGAGGAGGAAGAAGAAGACATAGAAGAGCTGGAGGAAGAACCTTACGAGGAGGAGTCTGAAGAAGAATCGGAAATCGAATTGGAGCTGCCGGAGTTAGAGGCGCTGGAGCTCGAGCCTCTGGACGAGTCTGAAATAGAAGAAATCGAAGTTCTTGAGGAATATGAAGAGTCCGAGACTGAAGAGGAGATTTTAGAAGAAACGGAAGAATTGGAAGAGACGGAAGAGTACGAAGAGTCTGAAGAAGATGAGGAGGAAGAAGAGGAGACGGAGATCCCGGAAGGAGATCTGCCTCTGGGAGATAATGCGATGTCTTATCTGGACAAGATCCGTGAGCTTTGCGAGCAGAAGAATATTCCTCTGGTTCTTATCAAAGCACCCAGTATCTATCCTGTCTGGTATGAGAAATGGGAGCAGCAGATCGAGGATTATGCTGCGCAGTACAAACTTCCTTATCTGAATTATCTGGAGATGGCAGATGAGATCGGGATCGACTGGAATACAGATACCTATGACGGCGGCCTGCATATGAATCTCTACGGCGCGGAAAAATGTGCTGACCATCTCGGGCAGTATCTGAAGGATCACTATGAGCTTGCCGATATGCGTGAAGACCCTGAGATCAGTGCGGACTGGGCGGAGAAAGAGGCTTTTTATGAGGCCAAAAAAGCCGATCAGCTGGAGCAGATCAAAGAGCATGGGAAGGTTCTGGATCCCTGATACTTGATTATTTACATGAAAGTTACATATTATTGTCTTCTTAAGAAATTTTTATAAAAAATATTTTGCTTTTTTAAGAAGCTGGTGTTATAATACCTTTTAGCTTAGATCCCGAAAGGGAAACACTTATATGCAACTTGTTCACCAATTTTTTTTCTTACTATTCTATTTTTCATCATGGAGGGGAAAAACATGAAGAGATTCAGGAAACTTATGGCATTTTGCTTAGTGCTGATGATGGCACTGACCGTTGCAGTCCCTGTATATGCTGCTGCTAAGTTCACTTACAAGAGCGTTACCATTCAGCCGATGAAGACTGTTAAGAAGACAGATCTGACAAAGGGCATGGGCCTGAAGCGCGTAAAGGTTAAGTGCAGCTGCTTTACCTGGGGTGTTGGTTACAGATACAAGAAAAAGGGTCTGGTCATCCTTACCGAGCCTACAAACAAGGCAGGCACAAAAGAGAGAGTCAGCACCATTACAATCACTAAGAAGTCCTTCCCGCTTGATAATGGCGTTAAGGTTGGCAGCAAGTTAAAGACTTTGAAATCTGCATACGGCAGCAAGCTGAAGAAGAAGGGTGCCAAGTATTATGTCAAGAGCGGAAGCGATAAGATAACTTTTACCATGAAGTCAGGTAAAGTTAAGAAGATCGTTATCAGCTAGTTTTGATCAGTGCAGAATAATGAATCAGAGACCGCCCCGGCAGTATATGTCCGGGGCGGTTTTTTCTGCAGCTGACTGTGATTGGAAATTGACAAAACAGGAAATTGTATTAGAATACATAAAGGATCATTTTAGAGACTATTTTATAGATTATATTTTAAAGATGAGGTAATGATTCAGCTGACATTACATTTCATGGAGTGTCAGCCGGAAGGAGACCGGCAGGAAAAGGAGCTTGGCAGAAAAATGCGGATCAAAGAAAATGGCGGCAGCAGATGGATCATGATTCTTCTGGGCGCTGTTCTGACAGCAGGACTGGCCTTTGGGGCGGGCCCCGGATACGGTGTGGAAGCGGCGGTGACAGCGCAGCAGGGAGAGACTTCTCAGCCGGAGATGCAAACTGCTTCAGATACGGAGGAAGTGCCCGCAGAAACGGGAGAAAAAAAGAACGGGTGGTATGAAGGGAAGTATTATAAAGACGGAGCTTTTGTTACCGGCCTGCAGACGATCGGGAGTAAGAAGTATTATTTTACTTCTGACGGGAATCCCTACATTGGTTCGAAGAAGGTCAAAGGCAAATATCTGGTCTTTGGAAAGAAAGGCCAGCTGTTGACCGGGAAGAAAACACGCATTGTCAGGCCCGGGGACGGGAATGCCTACTATGTGGATAAGAACGGGCAGGCTGTGGCAGGCTGGAAATATCTGAAAAAACAAAAAAAGGTCATTTACGCTAGAAAGAACGGGAAGCTGGCGGCAGGAGAAAAAGTAGACGGGATCCGTTTTACAAAAAAAGGATACTGCAAGATCACAAATCAGGGACGGGCAAAGATCCTGGCCCGGGCATTTATCAAGAAGCATACCAAGTCCAGCTGGTCAAAAACAAAAAAATTCAGGAAATGCTGGTATTATATCATTGCGCATAATCGCTATATCGCAACAAACCGTCCTAAGAGATACTTCAGGGGCAACTGGGT
>CADBQK010000037.1 GCA_902796775.1 uncultured Lachnospiraceae bacterium | reverse complement strand
TCCACGCAGGCAACAGTATCTGACACAGCCCGGACAAATTCCAGCTCATGCAGAGACATGATAACAGCTATCTTTTTCTCGATTGCACTTCTCCGGATCGTAGATAACAGATCCACCTTGTAATGCAAATCCAGATAGGAGGCAGGCTCATCCAGAATCAGGATCTTCGCTTCCTGGCACAGAGCTCTCGCAAGCATGACACGCTGCCTCTGCCCATCACTGATTCGGTTAAAATCCTGATCTTCCACTTCCTCAGCATGGACCAGACGGATCGCCTCCGTCACTTTTTCTTCGTCCATGGCCGATAAGATACCCAGACGTCCGGTATAAGGATAACGCCCTGTTGCCACCACATCCCGTGCTGTCATCAGCTCGGGGCGGATCCGGTCAGTCATGACCATGGACATCTTCTTAGCCAGCTCTTCCCCAGGGTACTCTTCTTTTTTCCTGCCGTCTATATATATGACACCGCCCAGTTCCTGCAGCTGTGCAGTAATAGTCCGAAGGATCGTCGACTTGCCCGCTCCATTCGGGCCGATCAAAGTCAGGACTCTGCCGGGAACGGCCTCCAGGGAAACCCCTTTTACTACTGCCCGTTTCCCGTATCCTACGATCAGATCTTCTGTATGCATGATCATTTAAAGCTTACCTCTGTCTTTTTACCATCAGATAGATGACTACAGGTACCAGGAATACGGCTGTCACAGAGCTGATACTAATCTCTGTCGGAGCAAAGACGGTCCGTGCGATTGCGTCGCAAAACAGCGTAACTACAGCTCCTCCAAGAAAGCACCACGGAGTCAGATACAATGGCCTGGCTGTTCCCGACAGTCCCCGGATCAGATGCGGTACCGCAATCCCTACAAAAGAGATCGGACCGGCAAATGCCGTTACACATGCTGAAAGCAGACTGGAGATGAGAATCAGCTCGATGCGCAGCAGGCGGATATTCACCCCCATATTCCTCGCGTAGGCCTCACCCATCTGGTAAGCGCCGATCGGTTTGGACAGGAGGAATGCAGCTGCCACCATCAAGGCTGTGACTGGTATCAGGATCCGGACATGTTCCCAGCTGATGCCGGAAAAGCTGCCCAGTGACCAGTTATGCAGATTCACAATATTGGAATCATCCGCAAATGTAACTACAAAATCCGTTACTGCAGAGCAGATGTATCCGACCATAACACCACAGACAACCAGAAGGGACATATTTTTTACATGAGGAGAGAGGGTAATCACAAAGGCCATGCAGATCAGCGAGCCGATAAAAGCAGCCAGTATCATCCCCAGCGAACTGATCACCATACCCTGGCCCAGCAGATATACCATTGTCAGGGCAACAACCAGCTTTGCCCCCGAAGAGATTCCCAGTACAAAAGGGCCGGCTATAGGATTGCTGAAAAAAGTCTGCAAAAGGAACCCGGACACAGAAAGTGCGCCTCCCAGGACGGCTGCTGCAATCACACGGGGGAGACGTATCTGGAAGAGAATGCTGACCAGGGCAGAATCTTCTGCCTCTTTTCCTGACAATACCGCCAGTACCTCCTGCAGCGGAATCTTTGTACTCCCCACAGAAAGGCAGATAAGTATCAGAAAACACAGCGCAGCCAGCAGCCCCGCTGTTACAGCCAGATACCGGATATTCCGTCTTTGTTTGTTTTCTCCTGTTACCATAATAGATCCTAATGCATCCTAATGCAGTTTCTTAATAAAAGTCATACTCCCGGATTGCTCCGGGACTGCTCCACTTTCTCTGTCCGAATGGAGGATGCTGTATATATCCTGCATCAATTCTCCTGCCATCGTGCTGTGCTGAAAACAGTCTGCCTCCAGACAATAGATTTCGCCCTCAGCGAATGCCTTAAACTCCGAAAAAAGCGGGTTCTTTTTCAGCAGATCACCGGCCTGGGAAAGTTCTCCCTCAATCGTACCATTATAGATCAGGATGTCCGCTTCCCTTGCCTGTGCATAAAAATCCTCCATCTGCATCTTCATCGTCGACATCGTATTCTCCCCGGATCCGGGAAGAGAAGTCAGAGCATATCTGCCGCCGGCCATCTCTATGATCTTCGTAATATAATCGCCCGGCCTGCGTACTGTGATCGAACCATTGGAGGCAACGGAAAAGAAGGCCACCCTTTTGCCGGAATCATCTGCTTCTTTTTCTTTAGACACAGCACCTGCTATCTGCCGGATCTTTTCTGCTTCCTGCCTGAAAAAAGCATCTGCCTCTTCCTGACAGCCGAAAAGCACACCATACAAGCGAATCCATTCCAGACGCCCCACGGGATCTGTTTCATAGCTGGACCTCTCGACGAGCACCGGGATCCCCAGAGACTCCAGCTTTTCCTTAACGGCAGGTTTATGATAGATCATCGTATTCTCAATGGCAAAATTGCAGCCTTCACGGACAAGGAGCTCATAATCAGGAGCGCTGTATTTACCCGCGTAAAGGATCTCCTCCCGCTCCATTGCCTCTGCAGCCTCTGTGATATCCCAGTCTTCCTGCCGTGTCCCGGACAGGCGGATATCGGGAATTGCGCCGATTGCCCGGATCATATCCATCACAGAGGTCGAGACCAGATAGCTCCGGTCAAGCGGTGCCCGCAGGATTGTGATCCCCTGCTCCCCGGCCTCCGCCGGTATGGCTCCGCCTTCAGGGACGAGCAGGAACCGATCCGATCCGCCTATCGTAATCAGAGCATACCGCAGATTTTCATTTCCGGCATCTTCCTGCTTTCCCCTATAAAAATCGACCGAAAACTGCGAGGCATACTCTGTCTCCAATCGCCCGGTGGCTGCCAGACCCTCAAACGAAAGAAATCCCTCACCCGCTGCAGCTTCCATCGCCGCAGTCTGCAGATCCTCTGATTCAGAAGAAATGACCGTTTCGCCGGTTTCTCTTTTCTTCTTACTTTCGCTCTCTCCGCCAGTACTGTCATTTCTGTCATTTCCGTCATTTTCATCTGACGAGAGCATTCCAGCTGCCGGCTGCGGCGGGGCAAAGCACAGTGTATACTCGATCTCGTGAGGTTTGCTCATGGCCGTAGTGTCGGCGATCACAGAAAACGCTTTTTCAAAAGCAGGTACCGGAATCGTGAATTCAGAATTCTGCGGCTGCCCATCCTCTGCCGCCTCATTCAGATACTTCTCCCCATCTACGATCATATAATCGTAATACGGACTGCTCCAGCGGATCCGGGCCCGGATCCTGCCGTCTTCCACGAT
>CADBQK010000036.1 GCA_902796775.1 uncultured Lachnospiraceae bacterium | reverse complement strand
GCCCTCTTCTCGTCTGCAGAAAGCCAGGTCATCCCGATCCCGAATGCAACAGCCAGGAACGTAAAAACAGGAAAGCCCCCTTTCTCGAACGGGATGGAAAGCAGCACCAGCGCTGCCTCCCCGAAAAGGACAAAGGACAATTTCCGGATGGTTCCGCGGACCTCGGCATTGTCCCGGTGATGCCGCAGCTCAATCAGATACTGAATCCCGATATTAATCAGGATCAGCGCCCACGCCGCATGATACTGGGCGTGAAACGATTCCCAGTGCAGGCGGGTTCCCTCTCCGATATAGTAGAGCAGATACATGTTGACAAACAGGAAGATATGATCGCGGACGCCGTTCCGGCCGAACATATTGATATAGAACGTCGAGAAATTCCAGATCTGAATAACCGCCAGCGTGCAGAGGATATACGAAAGAAACATTCCGAAAGGAACAAATCCGCCCTCCACTGTCTGGATCAGGGAATTATTCCGGCCGATGATATACACAAAAATCAGATCGTATATCAGCTCCAGATATTCCACTTTCTTCTCTTCTTTTGCCTGCACCTGCATCTTCCGCTCCTCTACGCTCCGTCATCCCAAAAAGCGCTTAATACCTTTCCGATGCTGTCATGGAATACCAGGTCTGCCCTGCCTTCCATCTTCGTCTTCCCTTTATTGATGATAACCAGATGTTTTCCGTGGTAGGTATGCGCCAGGCCTGCCGCCGACCCGACCTCCAGGGACGTTCCGCCGATCACCAGGCAGTCCGCAAACCGGATCATCCGGATCGCGTTGTCATAAGCTTCATCCGGAAGCAGTTCACCGTACAATGTCACATCCGGACGGACCATCTTCCCGCAGGCAGGACATTTTGGCACGGGATCACTGTTTTCAAAGATAAAATCCGGGCCATATTCCTTTTTGCAGGAAACACAGTAGCTTCTCAGCGCGCTGCCGTGAATCTCCTGCACATTCACGCTGCCGGCCTTCTGATGGAGACCGTCAATATTCTGCGTGATCACTCCGTCGAGCCTGCCCTCGCGCTCCATCCGCGCAAGCGCCCGATGCGCCGCGTTCGGCTGCACCTTTCTTACATCCAGGTTCTTTCTGAAATACGAAAAGAATACTTCCGGTTCCCTGTCAAGGCACCGGGCGCTCAGCAGATACTCCGGTCTGTACTTCGCGAACCGTTTGTCCGATTTCCGGTATAGCCCATCCTTGCTTCTGAAATCCGGGATGCCGCTTTCCGTGGAAACCCCGGCTCCGCCGAGAAATACAATGTGAGAGGATGAGCAGATGATTTCGCGAAGCTGCTCTGTTTTAGAAGCCGAATTCTCTGCAGAGTTTCTCATAGCGCGCCTGTTCATGAGGTTTTACCTCCTTCGTCGGATCTCCCAGGGAATGGTGTATGACGTCCGCGTCCTTCAGTACCTCATCCATCAGCCCGTCAATCTCTGCCTTATTGTCATGGTGCGCGATCGCGGAGCAGATGATGTCTGTTTCTTTCGCGGATGTAATGTCAAGCTCATCCAGTATTTTCCTGGCGTACTCCGCGCCTTTGCGCGCATGATCCTCATAGGAGCCGCTTTTATATGCGTACAGATCATGCAGCAAACCAGCCATGGCAGCCAGTTCCGCGTTCTCATCCCGCTTTTTCGCGATCATCACAGCTGCGAGAGAAACTCCGTGCAGATGCGCGATCGCAGCGGCTCGTTTCTGATTATCATCCATCCCTTTCAGCACCTTGTGGACATATTTCTGTAAATCTTTTACTCTGCTCATGGCCTGACGCTCCCTCCATGGTCTGTTATACTTTTCCTGCCTTCCGGCATCTCATTTTTCATTTTCCTCTGATCTCTATCCTGTCAAGGATGCCCTGCACGCCAACGCCCGGATGTGTCAGATACATCCGTACAACATCCCGGATCCAGGCGGCAGGCGCGTTCGTCTTCTTCTGGATTTTTTCCGGAGAATATCCCCTGTCCGTGTATTTCATAATGCGCTTCACCAGTTCAAACTCAGCATTGCCTGCTCTGTCCGCAGATTTTCTTTCTGCTTTGTCTGCCGGACTGTCCGCTGTTTTTTCCTCGGTTTCCGGGCCGCTTTGCTGCGGTTTCAGTTCTGCCGTTCTCGCGTGTCCGTAGTAAACGGTCTTCGGATGCCGGGAAAGCAGCATGTTCCAGCTCTCCGCGATCCTTGTCCCCTGATGCATCTCAAGCTCGTACAGAGGATTCAGATCTCCGACCAGAAAGCTTCCGTCATCCAGGCACAGGGAGATGCTGTCATCACTGTGTCCGGGAGTGGCGATAATCTCCCCTTCAATTCCCAGTTCCGCCAGAAAGTCCCGGCTGTTTTCAAGACCGACCACCCGGATCTTCCGGTCATCGATCGGAAGAAAACCTTTGTCCGGCTCCCTGTAAAGAACATCGTCAGCGGCGTGGATATACTCCCTCTGCACATCCATGACGGCAATCACAGGACCGCAGTCCGCAATCTGCTGCGCAATCCCGCAGTGATCCGGATGGAAATGCGAAATCAGGATATATGAGATATCCTGAACCGATATACCATGCTCACCCATCTCTCTGCAGAAAGCCCTGAACGTCCCGGCCCAGCCGGTATCAAAGAGAAGAATTCCGCTGCTGCCGGTGATCAGGTATGTATTTGTCGAAGAATATCTCAGCTGCGTTACCTGCATGCAATTCGTCACGCCGGACTGGCCCCCCTCTGTTTTTGCTGAAATTTACTGTATGGTTATCTTCAGTTTATCACAGCCAGGCAATTGTGACTCCTTTTTTTAACGAGTCGGATGACAGAGG
>CADBQK010000035.1 GCA_902796775.1 uncultured Lachnospiraceae bacterium | reverse complement strand
TTTCCCGGAGCCCTTCCAGCAGCATCTTTCCTCCAATGTAGAGCAGCAGGATCAGCGCAATCCAGGGAATCATTTTCTGAAAACCTGCAAACGCAGAGGCAATGGTATGTACACAGGCCCACCCGATCATCGGCATTGCGTACTGGAAGACTGCAAAAGTGCCTGCAATCAGGCACATTCTTCCCCGTTTCATGCGCGGTTCGTGCAGTCCGTTTGCAAGAGATACGGAAAAAGCATCCATTGCCAGGCCAACACCAAGAGCTGCACTGCTGAATACAAATCCGGATGTCATAATTCTCCTTGTTTTAAACTCACATTCCGGAAGATCCCTTTTCCGAAAAGCATATGCAGTACGGTTGTCAGAACAGGAATCATATATCCGATTGCCGCAGGAGCTCCCTTCTGCAGGACAAGCATATTATAGATCCCATGATACGTAATCGCCAGGCACATCACGCCGATCACGCCGGCAATCCTCAGCCAGATCCGGTCCCAGAGATACGTCATACCGGTCGCTAAGATCGCCCCGCAGACAATATGCATAGCACCGGTTCCGAATCCGCGGACCAGAATGTGCAGGGTATGTTCCGCTCCATTCTGCATCAGATAACATACATTTTCAAAAGTCGCAAATCCGGCAGCGATCATCTGTATACCGCCGGCTACTTCTATCTTTTTCGGTTCAAATACAAGTATATAGAACAGAATCGGCACCAGCTTCATCCACTCTTCCACATTTGGAGAAATCTCAACGGAAGCTTTCGTAAGATCCAGCCCGTAGATGGATGCAAAAAATGTACTGACATAGGAGGAGAGCAGACAGATTATCATACCGACCAGCAGAAACAGTGAAGCCCTTCTCCTTGTCCCGCGTGTGCACATAACCGCCACTACAAGCGGAGAAGCCAGACAAATGAAAATATTCTCGATATAGTTCATCCCTCCACCACCTTCCCCAGTGCAGGAACGAACCGGATAATGCTAAGTGCAAGCCCTATGGTAAATACATAGTAAAGATTTCTGAGCGGATTGTCATAATCCAGACAGGAAGCCGTCCACAATGCATATTCTGTAAAAAAATAAAACATGGCTGCATGGCAGATTCCTGCAAGACGCGCATCTTCTTCGGAAGGATTCCGTTTCATGTACAGCAGTCCGCTGCAGGCCCTCCACATCACGGACCCCATCATAACGGCCGTAATGATATTACTGATATATTTTCCCATGGTCATATAGTATATACACATAACAGTGACAAAAAGCGGTATGATCCATAAGATCCTTTCGGAACGCGCAACTCTTTTTTCCCACAGGCATAGCTCCAGAAGCAGAAGCAGAAACAGATTTGCCACATTCCAGTCATTGTAGGGGATCAGGGAAATCGGATTATCTCCGTCAAAAAACAGCAGGTACAGTACCCACCACATAGATCCCAGGAAGAATGCCCCGCAGAACATGCCGTAGAGCACCCATAAACGGCTTTTGCAGACGACCGCTTTATAGATCGACAGAAACATGCAGATACCTACTGTAACTGTCAGGATCGTATCGATGATGTTTTCATTTATCATAAGTCCTTCTCGCTGTCCTTTTCATCGATTACATTTCATCGATTACAAATCGTTTTCGCTGTCCTTTTCATCCTGCCACTTTTTCAGACGGAAACAGAAAATCGTAAAAGCTGCCCCAAGCAGAAAGGCGACGATGCCGATCAGCAGGAAACCAAGAATCGAGCTCCCTGAGAAGATACTGGCACTCATACCGTTTGAAATTGTCTGTACATACAGGGACCAGGAGAGGCCAGGCATAGCTGCTGCAGTAAGTACAATAATCAGCAGGCAGGCCAGGGCGCCTGCAGCCTGTACTGTCCGTACCATTCTATTCCTTCTGTCTCTTTCCAGCTGTGCAGCTCTCTGATGCATCGCTATGATCCGTTCTTCAGTTGTACGCATGCGTGACCCCCTCTTTCGCCAGTTCCCGGCGCATATGCTCTTTTCCCCTTTGCAGGAGATGATCGATCCTTTTTACATTTACTTTCATGACAGATGCTGCCTGCGCATAGCTAAGCTCTTCTATATAGACCAGCCACAAAGCCTCTCGCAGCAGCGGATCGATCCGTTCCAGACATAGATGCAGGATCCGCCGGCGTTCCTTGTCCAGGATCCCCTCCTCTAAAAGAATCTGATCTGCAGTTTCCTCGCCCAGATCATCAAAACCAAACACCTTAACGCGTACCCCGCGTGTATGAAAGCGTGCAGCCAGGTTCCGGGCTGTTTTATACAGATATGTCTTAAATCCCCCTGTACGGATCACCGGTTTCTTAACCATAATGCGGGCAAACGCATCGATCATCATATCCTCTGCGTCCTGCCAGTCATGCAGATACCCATACAGGTAAAAAGTCAGATTGTCGCCATAACGGAGCATCAGCTGGTCAAACGATGCTGTATCGCCTTGCAGAAACAGCTGATAGCACTCTTCATCTCCCCGCATGGAGCCTCTCCTCCTCTCTGGTTCCGCATAAGACTCTCATCATCTGATCTTCGATATTTATTTTTAGCATATCACAGAATAGGGCGCCGTGTCTAGGGACAGCAGGGAGAGTGTGTTTGCGGCAGTACAAAAGGGCTGCGATTTCTCGCAGCCCTCCTCATTTCCAGGCTTTTACAGCCTGTCCTGAACGTTTGAACATTATGCCGGGAATCATCCCCAGCGTCCTATTCGATTACTTGAGTTTCATCTTCTTTCTAAAGCCAGTTTTCTTCTTGAACAGCTTCTTGTAAGCTTTCTTTTGCTGTTTTGGCACTTTGATCCTGGCCTTCTTGTATATACCTTTGATTGCATTCTTGCCAACAGATTTGAGTACCGCTGACTTGACCGTGATAGTCTTAAGCTTCTTGTCACCATAAAAGGCCTTAGCGCCGATCGACTCGACATTCTTGCCAATAGTCACGCTCTTCAGCTTTTTGAAGCCCTTGAAAGCGCCGGAAGCAATCGAAGTCACAGTAAAGCTGGCTCCGTTGATCTTCACCACTGCCGGAACGGTAAGTTTCTTCAGCTTTTTCTTCTTGACCGTTGTCCCGGTCAGGGTTACGGTTCCTTTGCCTGTACTGTCAGGATCGGTGACCTTGTACTTAAACTTGCCGACTGTATAGATCCTGCCCTTATCGACAACCGGCTGACCGGCTTCTGACCTGGCTTTTGCAATCTGCTCTGCGGCCGCTTTCAGTTTATCTGTTACAGCTTTCGGTACAAGCGCTTTCTGATCGCTGGTCAATGCATCGTAAGCCTTTTGTGCTGCCCGGACAGCTGCATCATCAGCAAGCGTGACAGCAGCCGGAAGCTTGTTAACCGCATCGATGACCGCATCTGCAGCCTTTTTATCGTCAGCGGCCTTCTGCTCTTCTTCCTTCGCCTTCTGCTCTTCTTCCTTCGCCTTCTGTTCTTTTTCCTTCGCCTTCTGTGCTTCTTCCTTTGCTTTCCGCTCAGCTTCTTCTGCTTCTTTCTTTGCCCTCCGCTCAGCTTCTTCCTTTGCCTTCTGTTCAACCGCTTTCTTCAGCTCTTTGATCTTCGTCTCAGCCGCTGTCAGCTTCGCCAGGCTCTCTTTGGGCACCTTTGCTTTATTATCTTTGCTCAGATAATCGTATGCATAGCGTGCAGCAAGCACCGCACTCTCATCGGACAGTTTCACTTTATCCGGAAGCTCCTTGATTCTGTTGATCACATCCTGATAGGATGCTTCCTCCTTCTGTACGACTTCGGCGACACGACGATTGGTAATCAGACTGCCCAGTTCCTTCTCTGCAGCAATAAGATCATTTGCATTGTCGACCAGATTCTTCTGCTGCACGGTCAGCTTATCATACGCCTTCCGGGCATTTTCAGCTGCCTTCAGTGCTGCGCGGTATTGTGATTCAAATGCTGCTTCATCACGCGAAGCAGGATCGATCTTTTTAACATCTCCGATCTTCTTGATCAGATTCTTCACTTCATCTGCTTTGTTTTTATCCTCATCTAACTGATGCTCCAGCTCTGAAGAGGTCAGGATCTTCTTATCGTATTCATCCATCACACCTGCAAGCTGCTTTCCGCAGGCAACAAGCGCAGAAGTCGTATCACCAGAAACAATCGCCTTCTGTTCATTGCTCAGCTGATTATAAGTGTTTTCAATCTCAGCCAGCCCGTTCACCAGTGACTGGATATCCTTCTGATCAGGTGTCGATCCGCCCGCCATCGCTGTACTCATCGCGTCAATACTTGCACACAGCTTCGGGATCTTTTCTTTCATCACATTCTCGACATCCCTCGCATGCTTTTTGAATCCTTCGATCTGTCCTTCTGCCTTTTCCAGCTTCGACTTCAGATCGCCCGGGATCTGTGCTTTCTGGGCATCTGTCAATGCATTATATGCGTTCCTTGCCTGAGTGACATAGACCTCATCCGACAAGAGCAGGTCTTCCTTACTCGGAATACTCATGATCAGATTCTTCACTGCATTGATAATACCACTCTCGGAATAATCTGCTTCTTTAACCGTAACAGTAAATTCACGTACCGCTTCTTTCCCCGGAATACCATTATCGGCTTTCAGCTTTACAGGATAGGTCCCGATCTTAAGGCCCGGAGCAACTTCCAGCTTTCTGGTAGTCGCGTTGTATGTAATCTTTGCGTCACCGGAAATCTTAGAAACTGCTGGTGCAGGATCGCCATAGAGTCGGAAAGCCTCGGAAGCGGAAGGGCCATAACCTTCTTCCAGTTCCAGAGCCCCGGGAACTTTGATGGCTGCATAAACAGGCTTCCTGACATTGGACAGAACATATCCGAAAACCGGCACCTTATTAACCGTCATCTTAAACGAATTCCCGATTTTGACAGGAACGCCTTCATCAAGCGGGGAATCCCAGGTCGCCATTTGATAACTGAATCCGTAGCTGTTGCAGGCAGCTTCAGAGAACCCACCTGTGAGCATATCGCTCCGTTTTGCATTAAAAATATTACAGCTGACGCCCTTGCCATCTGATTCGGTTGTTGTATGCGTAGTGCCTTGCATATACTCCAGAGACGCGTAGCCGCCCAGCTTGGAGGAAACGAAACATTTGATGCCCAAATTAAACTCGATCGTCAGCTCAAAAGAGAATCCATGGGACATGGAGTCACTGTCACTGGTATAGTGCTCTGTCTCATAATCGAATCCGGTAAAGCCGGTGCTCGCTTCAAACTCATTTGCCTTTTTCTGAAGAAGTGTAACATCCGCAGGTATACTCTGTCTGTTAATATACTTTGCCGGATCGCCGCCAGTGTTAAGATAGTATTGATTCTTATCTGTATCCTGAATCAGGCCCAGTTTCGGAGCAGACGATTCGCTCTTGCCAAGTCCTTTCATCTTCTTACGGTTCGTCTCATTGTAATACTTTGCAAACTGATTATACCGGTCAACCGAAATCACACTGTAAGCCTGTGTCCCCGGGAAGGAAAGAACGATTGCATTGTCATTCTCCTTATTTTCCCATTTGCCGTTCGGCAGTTTCACCTGATAGGAATACAAGGTAACCGGTGTCCTGTACATGATGACCGCATCCTCATCCGTAGCTCCGAAGTGGTGTGTAAATTTCTCTGAAAACCCTTTTGTAAATGAGTCGGACCAGTTCATCGCATAGCCGGCCTTCACATTATAGCCCCCCAGAGTTCCTTCCAATCCATGTGTAATACCTGCACCAAAGGATACTTCTTTGGTCTCTGTATCCTCAACAGACACGGTCTGGCTAAAATAGTACGTCGTATCGCTCCCGCTTGCACCGTATGGCGTCAGCTCGTCATAATGCGGCGCTGCCTGCACGACAGCCAGGATCTCCGGGTCTGTGTATACATAACCCTTGTCATGGAAACGCACCAATATGCCGTCATCATCATTGTCGATCGAACAAACGCAATAATTAAATCCTGTGTTGTTATTCCCGCTTGTTCCCAGATGGGCTTTTCTGGCATTTTCACCATTTTTATCCTGATCTTTTTTTCGAGGCCAGAAAACATCCCTGTTGTTGCTGTTATCATATGTATTCATACTGGTAGCATAGTAGAAAGTAGCAAGACCTGCTTCCGTAGTAGATTTGGAAAAATCTCCACCCATCATGCCAGCTGCCATATAATATTGTTCATTTCCTTTGACTTTTATTCCGAGAGTGTATACTACCTGTTCACGTCCAAAACTATTTCCATCGAAGTTCCCGACGTCCGCAGACCATAAAAATGTATTTGTCAGATAGTCCCCATCGGTAAGAAATCTCCCGTCAGTTTCATTAAAATATGACTTTTTACCGGACAG
The DNA here is from genome assembly GCA_902796775.1 of uncultured Lachnospiraceae bacterium. Next base: position 2,554 of record CADBQK010000035.1, on the reverse strand, counting down.
TCCGTTTGTCATTTTATCAGCATCATTGCCTTTATCATTGAGATTATAGAGATCACCATTAACAAAAATGAGTTCCGGATTTCCTTTTCCGTTGATTGCTGCACATCTCACACAATACTGCTGTAAGCATTGATCTTCAGCCTCATCGCTGTTACAGTTTATTTTTGGATAGTACCCGCCTGCTGTCCAGGCATTAGCATCTTTTTTCTGAAAAAACATATTAGCTGACTTATCCCCGGAACATCGCCAGGCAGCAAGAACCATCTTTGACCTGTAGAGCCTGTCATGCTCATCGACATCATAGGGGTTATGCACGTTATCATCTATATTCCCTATGACTATATTCTGCATTCCGGCCACAACGATTTCGTCTGCACCATCTCCATTGATATCGCCGACTGCTACATCAGCCGCCATACATGTCAGACTTTTATCAAAACCGCTGCTTGTCCCATCCTTTTTCCTAACCCGAATGTCAACATTTTTTTGGGCAGCAATGTTTTCGGTGCCTTTTCCACCATAGCTCACTGCAAGATAAGGAAAATACATCTGGGTACACTTATGACGTCCATCATAACTATTCGTTAAAACGTCCACAAAACTCAGCGCCACCAGATCATCGATCTTATCACCGTTTAAGTCTCCGGTATCCAGAGCGCCGCAAAGCTTATTATCTACCCAGACATCTGTTTTCTTATTGCCGCCTTCTGCCATCATCTTACCGGCTTTTACATATTCATCGTGGAGCATTTCGCTGCTAAGACTGCCTTTAGCGCTTAGGTGGAAATCACTCGACAATTCGATTTCCTGCAGCCCATAACCAGTGCCATCCAGACATGCCCATACGACCAGGGTATCTTTTTTGTTCCCATCGTAATCTCCGGCTGTAATATCCAGAAAATTCATGGCCTGATAGAACCAGCAGTTATCATTATCAGATTTAAACCGTTTCCCCATCCAGTTCATTGTGCCGACTTTATAATACTCACTTGTCTTGCTCCCGTTTTTATTGTATACATAAACGTAAACACCGTTATTGCCGGTATCACTATTATCCTCATTATGAACACCTATGACAGCCAGGTGATCCTTCCGCCCGGTCCCGGTGGGATCAAAAGCGACCATCTTCACATAATTCAGTTCTTTCTTCTGCTTCACAACAGTCCCGGAGGTAGTCACGGGTATCTCATAGGACGGCCCCTCCACAGCACCTGTCAGAACATCTCCGGTATTCTCGCCAGTACCAAGATTATAAGACTGGATCGTACGAATGCTGCTCGAATCTTTATGCATATTATTGGCCGCATAAAGAGCGAGCTCGCTCTGCTTGTTCAGATAAAAAGGCACGTCCAGTCCATATCCATAGGGATCTGTACTCTGTTTCAAAGGTATATAATCATCCGGTTCTTTCTGATTGGTCCATTTGTCATACAGCTCTTTATCGGTCAGCTTATCATCATACGTCACATTTGGATCTGTTGAATCTGCAGCATACGCTTTCTGTGCATAGGACGGCATCACACCTGTCACAGCAGAAAAAGCCAGCATTCCGCTCAATATGAAGCAGATTCCCTTTTTCATCTGTCTTTTCATGAAGTTTACCCCTTTCTTCACAAATGAATTTCTTTCTCTTTCGCTGGTAACATGAAACTGTAATAAGGCTGCTATTTCACCCCGCCGGTTTGACGGGCGTCTGTCTCTTCCTGCCGGTCACCATCCCGGCTGCGGTACCAGTGGATGGCTGTTACCAGGATCACTCCGGCTGAGAAAGCGATGACTGCTACAAGCACATAACCTCCCATACTTGAATCCAGTAAAGAAGAACCCGTCATCTGACCATTCACCATTATGTGTGCGCAGCCAGCCCATTTGATAAGTATAGTCAGCAATGTACAGAACAAAATACCGGAAACACTGCCCCAGCCAATCAGACTCCTTTTCTCCATCTGCTGGTACAATTCTTTCGCCTTATGATGCAGAGAAATGATCCTCTCCTCCGGTGTTCTCATCTCATCGCCCACCTCCCTCTAAATAAACTCGTTCTTGTCAGCTTCAGGCTTCTTTTCCTATTTGAAGTCATCTTGACCAGAAGGCTGCCGCTAACCGGGACTTCCTCCTCTTTTAGGATCGTCTGCATTCTCTGTCTCAGGAATCGCTTATCCGGGCTTCTATTTGTATAGATACATCCAAGCCGCAAATCTCCCACCCCTATTTAAAAAAATTTTTTATGTTGATTGCAGAACGAAATACGGGTTTCGGCATTTTCTATCGAATTACAGGCTGTTTTTCTTATCAAAACCGTATATAATAAGGTCACATACTATCCGTCAGTTATGAGAATTGAGTATCCTGAAAACACTGAAAAAACGATTTTGAAGATGAGGGCAAAAAAATGATCAAAAAAATGATTCCTTCCCTGCTTATGATCTGTCTGCTGACAGGCTTGCTTTGCCCGCTGCACACGCAAGCGGCCTCAAAGCCAAAACTAAACAAAAAAACGGTCACATTGACCGTCGGAAAAAGTGTAACCCTGAAGGTCTCCGGAGGTTCCGGT
>CADBQK010000034.1 GCA_902796775.1 uncultured Lachnospiraceae bacterium | reverse complement strand
GGCCAGCTGCAATCATGTCCGTATTATACCATACAGAATGACTTTATTTTCATCTTCTTTGTAAACCCGGCTTTCTTTCCGGGCAATAGCTTATAATACCGAATCCCGGATGGATGCAGAGAAAAGATCAGTTTTGTGCGCTGTTGAGGATATCCCGGATGCGGTGGATCACCTCCAGATTCGGATTGTCCTTTTTATAACCGATATAGTTCTTCCGCGAACGGGGCAGCTTGGGAAGTGTGCAATAGTACAGGCGTCTTTTTTCTGTATCCTGTGCTGATGTCGATGTCAGGTCGAAAACATAAGGCGTTACGTACATGTATCCGAGTCCCCTTTCGACCAGGCTGGCGGCTGTGATCACATTGGAAGACTGCAGGATCCGCGAAGGACGAATATGAACAGTCTCCATCAGCTGCTTCAAGTTGTAATAAAGGCCCTGAGACTCAGCCGGCTGGATCAGGGGAAGTTCAGTCAGAACTTCGGGACGGATCTCATACGGATCCGTCTCTGTCCCGGCTGAAATACCCCGCCATTCTTCATCGCTGAGCGCATCTTCCGGAATCAGGTTGTCCGGGATCACAATCACAATGCTTTCTTCCCGAAACACATCAAAACAGAAATTGACATTGTCAACCTCTACATGTCCAAGGACGACATCTACCTCGTCGTTTCTCAGGTAATCCATCAGCTGTATTTCCTGTGCTTCCTTTATTACTACATTCAGCTCAGGATCCCACAGGAGCAGTTTTTCAAGCAGGCCGGGACACCAGCTTACGCTGTGCGTCTGGCCTGTACCAATCGTTATTTTGCCTCCGCCTCTTTCATCTTCCCGAATCTCATCTATCAGCTGTCGTTCAGACAGAAGGATCTGCCGCATCTCTTCCATATAACGTCTGCCGCTTCTGGTCAGAAGTACAGGGTTATGGGCACGATCAAAAATCCTGAATCCCAGATCACGTTCCAGTGTATTGACAAAAACAGTCAGGGTAGGCTGTGTAATAAACAGCCGCCTGGCAGCTCTGGAAACATTCTGTTCTTCACTTAATATCTGCAGGTAATGAAACTTCTCAAGATTCATAGCATGACACTCCCTTTTATTTTCCCAGATGCCGGCCTTTATTCGGCAATTATTATAGCGTTTTCTCTATCATTATATATATAATAATTGATTTTACATTATGATTCAAGCAGTATATAATGGCAGCTGTAAAGAAAAAGCTGCAGGCAGCAGTATGAAAGCAAAAGCAGTAAGCAAACACAGTATATCAAATGCCGGAAAGCAGACGCAGCAAATCATAAACTGCAGAACAGACACTGAAAAACAAAGATGGAAAACCAGGCGCTCATTACAAAGGAGGAACATTCATGCATGCCATTGAAAAAATACTTGCGAAAAACAGCGGCAGAGACTCTGTCAAAGCCGGAGAGATCATTACAGCTAAAGTAGATTTTGCAGAGATCAACGATCTCTATCTTCAAACTGTATATTCTTTTTATGAAATGGGAGGCGAAAAGGTCTGGGATAAAGAACGATGTGCCTTCGTGTTCGATCATTATGCTCCCTGTCCGGATGTAAAGAGCGCGCAGAATCATAAAGCGATGCGGGCTTTTGCCAAAGAGAATGATCTGCGGTTCCACTTTGATACCAATTGCGGAGTCTGTCATCAGGTCATGCCTGAAGCCGGCGTCGTCTATCCCGGGATGATCCTGGTAGCAACGGACAGTCATACGACTACCCACGGTGCCTTTGGAGCTTTGGGTACCGGGTGCGGCGCTACAGATATGGCGACCATCCTTATGACCGGAGAGCTGTGGTTCAGAGTGCCGGAGATCATCGAAGTCCGTCTGGAAGGAGAAGCTCCTAAGGGAGTATTTCCCAAAGATGTGATCCTGACTGTCCTCGGAAAGATCCGCGCGGACGGCGCTGTATACAAAGCAATCGATTTTACCGGCAGTTATGTAGAAAAGCTGAATGTGGCCGGGCGCATGGTCATCTGCAACATGGCTGTAGAGATGGGAGCCAAGACTGCATACATGCAGCCCAATAAAGATGTCCTCGATTATGTAAGCAAGCGTGCTGTACGGCCTTACGAAGTGCAGTATACAGATCCGGATTTCCAGTATGCTGAAAGCTACTTATTTGATGTCAGCGCCCTGGAACCTGAACTTGCCTGCCCGCACAGTGTAGAAAATGTCCACACTCTGCAGAGCGTGATCAGCAAACAGGAGGTTCCGCTGAACCAGGGGTATATCGGCTCCTGCACAGGAGGCCGGGAAGAAGATATAGCTGTTGCAGCTGCTATTTTAAAGGGAAAGCATATTCCTCCCTACACACGACTGATCATTGTCCCGGCTTCCAATGAAGTCATGAAGAGTTGCATGGAGAAGGGATATATCCAGACTTTGATGGATGCGGGCGCTACCATCAATGCGCCGGGCTGCGCCGCCTGCCTGGGTGTCCATGCCGGGATCCTGGCACCAGGAGAAGTATGCATTACTTCCACGAATCGGAATTTCCCGGGCCGTATGGGTTCAAAAGAAGCCAGCCTTTATCTGGCATCACCTGCAACCGTTGCTGCCAGTATTCTGAACGGAAAAATCACAGATCCAAGGGCTTATCTGTAAGCTGCATCCCGAATGCCATGGGGTGCTGAATAGTTACGATTAAAGGAGGAATTAAGGATGGAAACAAAAATTACCGGAAGCGTAATCGTAGTTGGTGACAACATTGATACAGACCAGATCTATCCCGGAGCTTACCTGGCACTCACCGATCCCAAAGAGATCGGGACGCATTGCCTGGAAGGCGTCAGCACGGATATTGCAGCGAATTTTCCTCAGGGCGGCATTGTTGTTGCCGGTCGGAATTTCGGATGCGGATCCAGCCGGGAGCATGCCCCGATCGCTCTGCTTGCCATGGGAGCGCGGGCAGTGCTGGCAGACTCTTTTGCCCGGATATTCTACCGTAATGCGGTAAACCTTGGACTTGTCCCCATCGTCTGCCCCGGCATCAGCAGCAAAGTCAGGGACGGCATGACAGTCGCGCTTGATCTGAAAGAAGGTACCGCAGCAATTCTGGAAACGGGTGAAGTCCTGCCCTGTGACAGGCTTGGCCAGCAGCAGTGGATGATTCTGGAAGCAGGCGGAATAAAACCGCTCATGAGAAAACG
>CADBQK010000033.1 GCA_902796775.1 uncultured Lachnospiraceae bacterium | reverse complement strand
TGAATAAAAGGAAAAGATAAATCATACTGCTGCGGCTTCCTATAGATGATGGGGAGCCGCAGTTTTTTGCTGCTGCTCTTTGCTTTTTTTTTGTGTATCCTGAAAGCAAATGCTGAAAACGAATCTCTTTCCGCCCTTGACTTTATTGCAGTAAATTGATACTATATTAACGGTGCGCAGAAGGCGCAGCTTCTTGATGCAGAAGCTTATATCAATTGATTTTGAGGAGGAAATAACATGAAAAAAGCATTGGCATTGGTACTTGCAGGTATGATGGCATTGTCACTGGCAGCCTGCGGCGGCGGTTCGGGATCTTCAAGTTCTGCAGCACCTGCTGAGACTGAGGCGGCAACTGAGTCCGCAGCAGATGCAGAGACTGCAGCCGAAGAAGAGACGGAAGCAGCAGCTGAGACTGAGTCAGCTGCAGCAGAGGCTGGTGACAGCGATTGGGCATATGTGCAGGGGAAAGGTGAGATGATCGTTGGTATCACCATGTTTGCCCCCATGAATTATGAGGATGAGAGCGGTGAGCTGATCGGTTTCGATACCGAGCTGACAAAGGCTGTCTGCGAAAAGATCGGCGTTGCTCCTAATTTTGTCGAAATCAATTGGGACTCCAAGGAGACCGAGCTGAATTCCAAAAATATTGACTGTATCTGGAATGGTATGTGCATTACCGAAGAGCGTAAAGAAAACATGAATATGACGGATCCGTACCTGTACAATACCCAGGCAATGGTTATGAAGGCAGACCGTCAGGAAGAGATCATGGCAGATGTCAGCGGTCTGACTGTTGTTGCAGAGCAGGGCTCTACCGGCGAGGGTAAGATCACAGGCGATATTCCGGATGATGATACTGTAGAAGTGTCTGCAAAGGAATACTTTGCAAATGCCAATTACGTACCGGTAGATTCCATGGCTAAGGCCCTGATGGAAGTCAAGTCCGGGACTGCGGACGTTGCAGTTGTCGATAGTGTATGTGCACTGGCTATGGTCGGTGAGGGGACCGATTATGATGACATGATCGTCAATCTTGACAACAATTTCGGTCAGCAGGAGTACGGCATTGCATTCCGTAAGGGCAGCGATATCTCTGACGTTGTCTCCAAGGCCATCTCTGAGCTCTATGATGAGGGCGTTGTAGAGGAGATTGCTGAGAAGTACGGCCTGAGCGATATTCTTGTCAAATAACAAACAGATTTGAAAGAAAGCTTTCATTTATGGACGCGGGGCGGCTGATTCCCTGATGCGGCTGCTTCGCGTCCGTTTGTGCCTGTGGATCGTGATCCGCTCGTCAAAAGTCAGATTACGGATTACTCCGCGCTATGCGCGTACGATGAGGATTTATTATGACGGTTTTTTCAACAGCGGTCTCTTCGTTAACCGGCGGGTTCATGCTGAACCTGCAGCTCTTTTTCGTGACCCTGATCCTGGCAGTTCCTCTCGGACTGGTCGTGACATTGGGCTCTACATCCCGTTTCATTCCGCTTAGGCTGCTCACGAAAACTTTTGTTTGGATCATTCGCGGGACACCGTTAATGCTCCAGCTTTTTGTTGTCCTGTATGCTCCGGGTCTGCTGTTTGGCATTCCCATGACCAAACGCTTCCTGGCAGCGGTCATTGCTTTTGTGATCAATTACGCAGCCTATTTTTCGGAGATTTACCGTGGCGGTATAGAAAGCATTTCCCGCGGCCAGTATGAAGCCGGTGCGGTGCTTGGCATGACAAAATCACAGATTTTCTTCAGGATCGTTCTTCTGCAGGTCATTAAACGCATTACACCTGCCATGGGAAACGAGGTCATTACTCTGACAAAAGATACTTCGCTTGCCCGTGTAATCGGTATCGCAGAGATTATCATGTGTGCGGAGCGTTTCACAAAGAAAGGTCTGATCTGGCCGCTGTTCTCCACCGCTTTGTTTTTCCTTGCGATGAACGGGCTTCTTACTTTGCTGCTCAGATACCTTGAAAAGAAGATGGACTATTTCCAATCCTAAGGAGGAAACGAAGATGGCAATACTGGAAGTGGAAGGACTCAAAAAGTCGTTCGGTCAGCTGGAAGTGCTTAAGGGGATCGATTTTTCCCTGGAAAAAGGTGAGGTATTGTCCCTGATTGGAGCATCCGGCAGCGGGAAGACCACCTTGCTGCGCTGCCTGAATTTCCTGGAGCAGCCTACAGCGGGAAGGATCCTTGTGAAAGGTTCCGTGATCTATGATTCCGCGAATCTGAAGACCCTCAGTGAAAAGGAGATCCGGATAAACAGGCTGCATTTCGGAATGGTTTTCCAGCAGTTCAATCTGTTTCCGCAGTATACTGCTTTAAAGAATATTACGCTTGCAGCAGAATTGATGGCTGCCGGCAAGGATGGCAAAAAAGAGTCCATTGCGGATATTGCAGACAGGGGGCGGGAGCTGCTGAGCAGCGTTGGGCTTCTGGATAAACAGGATTATTATCCTCATCAGCTCTCCGGCGGACAGCAGCAGCGTGTGGCTATTGCCAGAGCACTGATGCTGGATCCGGATATCCTGTGTTTTGATGAGCCGACATCAGCTCTGGATCCGGAGCTGACCGGCGAAGTGCTGAAAGTAATCCGCGGTCTTGCAGACCGGAATACGACGATGGTGATCGTTACACATGAGATGAAGTTTGCCCGTGATGTATCCAGCCAGATCCTGTTTATGGATAACGGTGTTATCGTAGAGCAGGGTACTCCTTCTGATGTTTTTGAGAACCCGAAGGAAGAAAGGACCCGTCAGTTCCTGCAGCGCTACTTTGAGGAGTAGGAACCATCCGGGTCCGGAGTAAAGAAAATATACTTTTGCAGATAGCCGGATCACAGAGACCGGATCAGGTGTTTGAATACAGGAAGAGAGCGTCTGACGACCTCCTCAGGCACACAGTAAGCGATCCTGAAATGTCCCGGGCAGCTGAAGCCATCGCCCGGGACCAGCATCAGGTCGCTGGCCATGGCCTTCCTGCAGAAGGCTGACGCATCCGGGATCGGTGAGCGGGGAAACATGTAAAAAGTTCCTCCCGGCTCCGCACACTGGTAGCCGAAGTCTGTCAGAGCCTCGAAAAGGATCTCTTTGTTCTTCTCATAGACCGTCATATCGCTGCTTAGAGAGCAGCAGTCTGCAGCAACCCTCTGCCAAAGTACCGGTGCTCCGTTATGTCCGGTAGTACGGGATATCTGCGGGAGGATCTCCAGGATCTGCTCAGCATCTGCACATTCCGGCCATACTGCCAGGTATCCGATCCTCTCTCCCGGCAGGGAAAGGGACTTGCTGTAGGAATAGCAGGTCAGCGTATGCGGATACAGGCTGGCGGTGTAATAGCGCTCTGCTGATGAAAAAAGGATATCCCGGTAGGGTTCATCTGAAATCAGGTAGATCGTATGCCCCAGCTCGGCAGATTTTCGTGTCAGGAGTGCGGACAGCTGCCGGATCGTATCCGCGGTATAGACAACGCCTGAGGGATTGTTGGGTGAATTGATCAGGACGGCTGCTGTTTTTTCGTTGATCATCCCCTCTGTACAAGCCAGATCGATCTGAAAGCAGTCTGTATCCGGCGGGACTATTCTGAGCGTACATCCTGCCCCGCTTGCATAGGCGCGGTATTCGGAAAAACAGGGGGCAAAGGTCAGGATCTCATCTCCGGGGAAGGCAACAGCACGCAGTGCATGGGCAATGGCTGATGCAGCTCCGCAGGTCATGAAAAGATGCCTGGCAGTGTAAGCAGCAGAGTAACGTTTGTTCAGATCGGCTGAAATCTTTTCACGTACTTCGGGAATGCCTCCTGAGGGGCTGTATCCATGAAGACTAAGACTATCTGAAGAAGCCAGCAGATACCGGATCGATTCCGCGACCTGATCCGGGGCAGGCACAGATGGATTGCCGAGGCTGAAATCGCATATCTGATCGGTACCAGCTTCAGCTTTGCGTTTTTGCGCGTAAGCAAATATCTCAAAAATCATATCTTTTTCCTGCAGCATCCTGCTGTAAAACTGGTTCAGCATACCCGATTCCTCCTTCAGATGATCATTCAGCAATTCGAGAAGGGAAAGATGGTGCAGCCGCTACCTGCTGTCTGCCTTTCTTTCCTGTTTCAGCATAGCACAGAAATTCTTTTTAGAAAACCCGGAAAAGGAGAACGTGATATGGACACCTATTCGATCATTATTCCATCCTATACTGTCGGGCCGCAGGCATACGCTGAGATTCCCGCAAGGTGCGGGATCTATGGAAGCAGGGCAGTCGTGATCGGCGGCAGGAAAGCCATGCATGCAGCACGGGAGAAGATTCTGGAATCAGCCCGGGCAGGCAGCATCAGCATCACGGATTTTGTGCTGTACGGCAGTGAATGCACATTTGAAGCAGCGCAGGATCTGGAAAAGCTCCCTGCGGTACGGGAAGCGGATATGATTTTTGCTGTCGGCGGGGGGAAAGCTGTGGATACAGCCAAGCTGGTCAGTATAGCCCTTGAGAAGCCGTATTTTACCTTCCCCACGATTGCCTCAAACTGTGCAGCCTCCTCCTCTCTGTCTATTGTATACAATACGGACGGGAGTTTCCGGGATTTCGTGCACTTTCTGGATTCGGCACGGCATGTATTTATTGACACACAGATCATTGCGGCTGCACCCCGGCAATACCTGTGGGCGGGTATCGGTGACACCTATGCCAAGTATTATGAAGTGACTGTGTCTGCACGGGACGAAATGCTGCCCCATTACCAGGCTATGGGTGTCAACTTAAGCCGTATGTGTATGGAGACGGTTCTGCAGCACGGACGTCAGGCGGTAGCAGAGAATGATCGGCAGCAGGCAGGGGAGGCACTGAGAGATTGTGCTCTTGCCATTATTATCACCACCGGCTGGGTCTCGATGCTGGTATCCCGGGATCACCGAATGGATTATAACGGAGGGGCAGCCCATGCCATGTTTTACAGCCTTTGCAGCATTCCGGGCTTTGAGGAAAACCAGATCCACGGTGTTGTGGTCAGTCTGGGAGTTCTCCTTCTCCTTCTGATCGACGGACAGGAAGAAGAATACCGGAAGCTCGCTGCTTTTAATAAGAGTGTCGGACTGCCTGTCTCTCTGGCAGATATCGGGATCAGTCTGGAACAGATCGATCAGGTCTGCGAGATCATGATCGGAGATGAAGATCTGGAGCATTATCCGTACCGTCTGACTCGTGAGATGATCATGGCTGCGGCAGAAAGGCTGCAATCATAAGCATTCTCTGCCTGCCTTTCTGACATTTGAAAGATG
>CADBQK010000032.1 GCA_902796775.1 uncultured Lachnospiraceae bacterium | reverse complement strand
CGAGTTGGCGGGGTGCCGCAAGGCAGACGGCGCAGTGGCATAGAGCACCCCACGAGGCAGAAAAGAGGCCTGAAGGGTGCCGAAGGTCTGATGGCGGAGACGAAGGAAGCATCCAACATAGGGGAAAAGCAAGTGTGTGGGGTGCCGGCGGAGCCGGCAAGGGAGATGAGCAGGCACCCCACAGAGAAGAAAAGCGAGTTGGCGGGGTGCCGCAAGGCAGACGGCGCAGTGGAAGAGAGCACCCCACTAGGCAGAAAAGAGGCCTGAAGGGTGCCGATGGTCTGATGGCGATACCGAAGGTCTGATGATGGTACCGAGAAAAGCAGCATTTGTATAATACGTGAGATTATTAATCCGCTTTTTCTGTACTATATCAGAGGGTTATGAGTTGTATATGAATAGATATTCATTATCCGACAGAGAGAATCAATTATCCGACAGGGAAAAGCAATTGTCCGACAGGGAAAAGCAATTGTCCGACAGGGAAAAGCAATTGTCAGTTGACCATGCGGATATTTTAGTTTATCATAAATAAGATACACACATTGGATGCAGTAAAGGAGGTCTTCTGATGAGAGACTGGCTCAGCCGTTTTATGATGGGAAGATACGGTAATGATGAGCTCAACCGTTTTCTGTTTGGTGCCACTATGGTTTGTGTGGTAGTGCAGTTTCTGACAAGAAACCGGGTGCTGTATTATCTTGCTCTGTTTTTGATCATCGCCGGGTATCTGCGCATGTTTTCAAGAGACCACCAGAAACGATATGCGGAGAATATGAAATTTCTGGCTATGCGGGACAAGGTTACAGGAATCTTCAGACGTGGTCCTTCTAAAAGCTCCAGTACAAACAACACGGACCGGAAGCAGTTCCATATCTTTCGTTGTCCACGCTGCAAGCAGAAGATCCGTATTCCGCGTGGGAGAGGAAAAGTGCGTATCACCTGCCCGAAGTGCGGTAATACATTTGTGAAGAGAAGCTGAAATCAAAAAACAGATACAGTATTTAGCAGGAGGTTTATCTAGCTATGTTGGAAAAAATCAAGAACATTCTTTCAGAGAAGCTTGGCATTGATGCGGATGGGATTTCTTTGGAGACAAGGTTTAAGGAGGATCTGGGAGCTGACTCTCTTGATCTGTTTGAACTGGTTACGGATCTCGAGGATGAATATCATATTGAAGTGCCTGCAGAGAAGCTGGAAGAGCTGACTACGATCGGAAAGGTAATTGATTATCTCAGGAGCATCGGGATCGAGGCCTAAGATGGGCAGCGCCATTGTTCAGTTGAAAAAAGGCGAAGGACGGCTGCTGAAAAGCGGCGGTTACTGGGTCTTTGATAATGAGATTGCTTCTGTAACCGGGAGTGCTGCGGATGGTGAGATCGTTTTTGTCCGTGACTGGGATGGTTATCCGATGGGCTGCGGTTTTTACAATGCAAAATCCAAGATCCGCGTACGAATTCTGTCCAGGGATATGGGAGAGGAGATTAATGGCGGTTTCTTCCGTAAACGTCTTCAGGATTCCTGGGATTACCGGAAGAAGGTCATTGATACTTCATCCTGCCGTCTGGTGTTCGGAGAAGCGGATTTTCTCCCCGGTCTGGTCATCGATAAGTATGAAGATATCCTGGTTATCCAGATTTCTTCTTACGGGATGGAGCAGCACAAACAGGAAGTGCTGGATGCCATGACCTGCATTCTGGCAGAAGACGGGATCCGCGTAAGGGGTATTTACGAGCGCAGCGATGGCAAATACAGAGCGCAGGAAGGGCTGCCGGTCTGTAAAGGCTTTCTGTCCGATGCGTTTGACACCAAGGTTCCCATACAGGAGAATGGTGTCCGCTATCTGGTAGACGTAGCTGAGGGGCAGAAAACCGGTTTCTTCCTGGACCAGAAAAACAATCGAATGGCCGTACAAAAACTCTGTAAGGGCGCCAAAGTGCTGGACCTGTTTACTCATACAGGATCTTTTGCCCTGAACGCAGCAGCAGGAGGAGCCGCCCAAGTACTGGGAATCGATGCTTCGCGCACCGCGGTCGCACAGGCACAGGAAAATGCGCTCCTGAATCCATCACAGGCAAAGGTCAGCTTTGAAGTGGCAGATATTCTGGAGGTACTGCCTCAGATGGCAGCGAATGGGCCGCAATATGACATGGTCATAGTTGACCCGCCTGCCTTTGCAAAATCCAAAGCCTCCCTGAAGAATGCCCTGAAAGGATACCGGGAAGTAAATACTCAGGCCATGAAGCTCGTCCGGCGTGGAGGATTCCTTGCATCCTGTTCATGTTCGCAATTTGTGACATATGACCTGTTCACACAAATGCTGCAGCAGAGTGCCCGTGCATCCCACAGGACACTGCGGCAGGTATATTACGCCGCTCAGGCCCCGGATCATCCGATCCTGTGGACAGCAGGGGAGTCCTACTACCTGAAGTTTTATATCTTTCAGGTTATCTGAAAGACAAAAGTCAAGAGCTGAGAGCTAAAAGCCGAAAGCGGTAAACCAAAAGCCGAAAGCCAAAAGTTAAAAGCTGAGAGCGGAAACCCGAAAGCTGAAAACGAAAAGCGAGAAGCTGAAAGCCAAAAGCCAAAAGTTAAATCTGATAGCTAAAAGCCGAAAGCGGTAAACCAAAAGTTAAAAGCTGAAAGCGAAAAGCCGAAAGCTGAAGAAAGAAGCCTGTGATTAGGAAGCGGCTCCATTCAAACGAAACCATGGAGGCGGCCGCCAAAGACTTTTTTGCTCTTTCTTAGCTGGTTGACGTCCTAAGAAATACCCGATATAATGAAATAGGTTGGTGATTGCCTATGTATCCCGATATAATGAAATAGGTTGGTGATTGCCTATGTATAAAGTGATAGCCAAAGATGGCAGGGCAAAGAGTGCACATATGGAGACTGTACATGGCAGCATTGAGACGCCGGTCTTCATGAATGTCGGTACGGTGGCAGCCATTAAAGGTGCCGTTTCCACGATGGATCTGAGAGAGATCGGCACCCAGGTTGAGTTGTCAAACACTTATCATCTGCATGTGCGGCCGGGAGATGAGGTCGTCCGGAAGATGGGCGGTCTGCATCAGTTTATGAACTGGGACAGGCCTATTCTGACAGATTCCGGCGGCTTTCAGGTTTTTTCTCTGAAAGGACTGCGCAAGATCAAAGAAGAGGGTGTTTACTTCCAGTCGCATATCGATGGACATCGGATTTTTATGGGTCCTGAAGAGAGTATGCAGATCCAGTCCAATCTTGGATCCACCATCGCGATGGCTTTTGATGAGTGTGCCCCCTATCCGTCGGAGAAGGACTATATGAAAGCCTCGGCGGAGAGGACTTACAGATGGCTGGTCCGCTGCAAGGCTAAGATGGAAGAGCTCAATGCACGGGATGATACAGTCAATCCGAAACAGATGCTCTTTGGTATCAATCAGGGTGAGACCTATGAGGATATCCGTATTGAGCATGCGAAAGAGATTGCAAAACTGGATCTGGATGGCTATGCTGTGGGCGGATTAGCTGTCGGAGAGACACATGAAGAGATGTACCGCATTCTTGATGAAGTGGTGCCTTATCTACCTCAGGACAAGCCTGTCTACCTGATGGGCGTCGGGACCCCGGTCAATATTCTCGAGGGAGTCGATCGAGGGGTCGATTTCTTTGACTGCGTGTATCCATCCCGAAACGGCAGGCACGGACATGTTTATACCGCGCACGGGAAGCTGAATCTGTTTAATGCCAAATTCGAGCTGGACAGCAGACCGATCGAAGAGGGCTGCGGCTGCCCGGCGTGCCGTCATTATACAAGAGCATATATCCGGCATCTTTTAAAGGCAAAAGAGATGCTCGGCATGCGGCTGTGCGTTCTGCACAACCTTTACTATTACAACCACCTGATGGAAGAAATACGTGCTGCCATCAGGGAGAACCGCTACAGTGCATTTAAAAAGCAGAAGATTGAAAGCCTGATGGCGGGGAGCGAATAAACAACCAAGGAGGAATAATTATGAACTTCTCACCCATTGTCCTGACTGGATCATCGACCGGTATGTACATTATGATTGCATATATCGCTGTCTTTGCCGGCCTTATCTATTTTATGTCCATCAGACCCAATAGGAACCGCCAGAAAAAGCTGGATGCCATGATTGCTTCACTGGAGATTGGAGATAGTGTACTGACTACCAGCGGGTTCTACGGCGTCGTCATCGATATTGCCGATGATGTAGTCGTTGTCGAATTCGGCAGTGACCGCCACTGCAGGATTCCGATGCAGAAGAGTGCTATCGTAAGTGTAGAAAAAGTTTCCTCGGCTGAGTAATCGTTGGCAAGGTTTTCTTCAGTTGGATAATCGTTG
>CADBQK010000031.1 GCA_902796775.1 uncultured Lachnospiraceae bacterium | reverse complement strand
CCGATCTTGACGGCATCAGGAAAGATATCGCGAAAAACGCTGTCCAGCTGCATACCCGTAAATGCACCGCCTGCATCCAGCACTCCGTCCACCCCCATCGTATTCTGGGCTGTGAGCGCTGTGATCACACTCATCGCATAGACACCATGGGCTGTCATGGTTTTGATATCCGCCTGGATCCCGGCACCCCCGCTGCAATCTGAACCGGCAATCGTCAGTACTTTCTTCATATCCATTATAATTCCTCCTTAGGAAACCTGTTGTTTACATCATCTTTCAGCTTTACACCGGTACAGGCGGCATCCTTGTACCGGTACCGCACCAGTGTTGAGCATAGCATGTTTCCCCGCTTCATGCAACCAGAATCTGCTTGCCAAAACTGCTGTGAAATGGTAAAGTAATAAAACGTGTTATTAATTTGAAAGGAATGAATGCCAATGGAAAGAAATCTGGCAGAGTTTAATAAAAGACTGGATGTACTGGCCGGCTACTCTATGGAATCCGGACAGTTTGACCAGAATCTATATCAGAAATATGACGTAAAGCGCGGCTTGCGGGATGCAAACGGAAAGGGTATCCTGACAGGTCTGACGGAAATCTCCGATGTCATCGGGTTTGATACTGCTGAGGATGGAACAAGGACACCCGTAGAGGGCCAGCTTTACTACCAGGGATACAATGTCCGGGAGCTGACTGCCGGCAGCGCAGGCAGTCGTTTCGGTTTTGAAGAGACTACTTACATGCTCCTGTTCGGAAAGCTCCCTACACAGGAGCAGCTGGATGAATTCCTTGAGATCCTGGGCAGTTACCGGGAGCTTCCGGAGAACTTTGTCCGGGATATCATTATGAATTCACCGAATGCGAATATGATCAACGTCATGCAGAAGAGTGTACTGACTCTCTATTCTTATGACGATCTGCCGGAAGACACCTCGGTACGTAATGTCCTGCGCCAGTCCCTCCAGCTGATTGCCCGCTTCCCGCTCATCCCGGTTTACGGATACCATAGTTACCGGCACTATATTCTGGACAAGAGCCTGGTCATCCGCAGACCCAAAACAGAGCTTTCTACCGCAGAAAACATCCTGCGCCTGCTTCGTCCGGACGGTAAATATACGCCGCTGGAGGCAAAAGTGCTGGATGTTGCCATGATCCTTCATTCCGAACATGGAGGCGGCAACAACTCTACTTTCACGACCCATGTCGTTACTTCGACAGGGACGGATACCTACTCGGCAATTGCAGCTTCTCTTGGTTCCCTGAAGGGTCCCCGGCACGGCGGTGCCAACCTGAAGGTCCAGCAGATGTTTGAAGAGATTATGAAAAATGTCCGCAATTGGGAAGATGAGGATGAAGTAGCTGCCTATCTGAGCAAGATCCTGGATGGCGAAGCCTTTGACGGAAAAGGACTGATCTACGGCATCGGCCATGCGATCTATTCCATCTCGGATCCGCGGTGCCAGATCCTGAAGGAGTATGCCCTCCAGTTGTCGCAGGCAAAAGGATTGAAAAAAGAATTTGACCTCTACGACCGCGTCGAGAGGATCGCGATCCGGCTGACAAAAGAAAAACGCAGACTGTATAAACCTATCTGCGCCAATGTCGATTTCTACTCTGGTTTTGTATATACGATGCTGGGGCTTCCCATGGAACTGTTTACGCCGCTTTTTGCCATTGCAAGGATCTCCGGATGGTGTGCCCATCGTATTGAGGAAATTGCCAACGACGGCAAGATCATCCGGCCTGCTTATAAATATGTCGGCCATCATCGTCCCTATGAAGCGATAGAGGACCGGTAGATCATTCTATACAGATCATTCTTTACGGATCAGCCCCAGCTTTTCTGTGCGCGTCAGACGCTTGATCTGCATCTCCCTGCGCATAGCTTGGTGTTTATCCTCATGCATTTCACAATAGATAAGACTTACCGGCAGGCGGGAACGTGTATACTTCCCGCCTGTTCCGCTCTGGTGCTGCCAAAGCCGCCTTCCCATATCTGCAGTCCATCCTGTATACAACGATCCATCTGCGCACCGGAGCATATATGTGTAATTCATGGTTTTATCTTCTTCCCGGCGAGGTTCGGTGCGGCATACCGGTCTCCAGACCGCCGTCAATTACTTTCATCCTGCCCGGAGCCTGCCTGTCCACATTCAGGACAATCCCCATCTCTGCCATCTGGATCAGAAGTGCAGTCCCGCCATAACTGATATAAGGAAGACTGACACCTGTATTGGGAAAAGCTCCAGTCGTAACTCCTATATGAAATACCACCTGCAGAACAACATGCATCCCGATGCCGAATGCAATCAGACTTCCCGCATTATCCCTGGCATGCCTGGCAATGACCATGATCCGTCTGACCTGATAGGAAAACAGAATAACTACGATCACGCAGCCAAGGATCCCCAGCTCTTCTCCTATAACAGCAAAAATGAAATCATTTCCGCGCTCCGGAATATAATACTTCATCATACCCCGGCCGATCCCGCGGCCAAGCAGACCGCCGGATCCGATCGCATACCTGGAATAACGCGTCTGCATGGAAAGATCGGGAAATTCTTCAGGATGAAGCCAGGCCACGATCCTTCCGATATGATATTCCTTAAAGGTTGCTGACCCGTTCTGCAGTGCTTCCAGATAGGCCGGCACGATCATTTTTGTGTATATGAAGAACAAAGCCAGCAGAAGAATTGCCAAACAGACTGCCAGCAGCGCATATACCTTTTTTGTCGGGTATGCCACATAGAACATCAAGGCAAAAATGCCGAAAACGATGATGGCAGTACTCAGGTTGGATGTCAGTATCAGGATCAAACCGGAAGCAATCAGTGCCGGCAGAGCCGACGCAATGTCTGCACGTATATAGACCAGCCTCTCTGTATACTTCTCCATAAAATAGGCAGTTAACAATACGATCGCCGGCTTCAGGAACTCTGCCGGCTGCAGCTGGAAACCGGGAAGCTGGATCCATCTGGTCGCTCCGTGGCTGTCCACTTTCAGTGGTGTCAGAACCAGGAAAAGCGCTCCTATTGATAAAACATAAAATACGCCGGACAGGTGCATCAGCAGATGATAGTCAACACGGGAAACCACCATCATCAGGATAAAACCGGCCACCGCCAGCAGAGCCTGTTTAAACAGAGAATTCATGGAACCTGTTGCGCTGTAGATCATGATCAATCCGAACATGACCAGAAAAACAATAGACATAAGCAGTCTGTAATCCGTGGCTTCCTGTCCTCCCGATGCTGTCACATGACGCCGAAGCCCCCGTATCCCATCCGTGAATACTTTGTCCATACGCATTCCTCATTTCTGATCTGTGATCACTGATCCCGGATTACTGCTCTTTAATCCCGTCCTGCTGATCTGTTAATAAACGCAGCTGTCTGACACCTCTGGTATGCAGGATGATCTGCATCCTTCATTGAAATATGCAGCATATATAAGCGGCCGCCGCTATAAGCGGCGGCCGGGTGATTCATCAGTAAAACTCTGATTACTTTGAAACCAGATCCTTTGTATCCCTGGCAATCATCAGCTCTTCATTTGTCGGGATAACGCAGACGGTTACCTTGGAATCCGGAGTGGAGATGATCATGTCATCACCTCTCTGGCTGTTCTTCTCCGGGTCGATCGCAACACCCAGATATCCCAGGTATTCGCAGATCTTATTCCTGACAAAGCCGCTGTTTTCGCCGATACCGGCTGTAAATACGATATCATCTACCCCATTCAGGGAAGCTGCATATGCGCCGATGTACTTCGCGACATCGTAGCAGAAGATCTCCATTGCATTAATGCAGTCCTCATCACCTGCTGCATAACCTGCTTCCAGGTCACGGCAGTCGCTCTTGCCGCCGGTCAGTCCTGCAAGGCCGGACTCTTTATTCAACACGTTGACAGCCTGGGAAAGTGAAATATCTTCCTTGTCTGCATAGAACTCCAGGATAGCCGGATCGATATCACCGGACCTGGTGCCCATAACAAGGCCTGCCAGCGGGGTAAAGCCCATGCTGGTGTCTACAGACTTTCCGCCATCCACTGCACAGATACTTGCGCCGTTGCCCAGATGGCAGACGATCGTTTTCAGGCTCTCAACCGGCTTGCCCAGGAACTCTGCCACATGCATGGAAACAAACCTGTGGGAGGTACCGTGGAAACCGTAACGCCTGATCCTGTACTCTTTGTATGCTTTCAGCGGAAGACCATACAGATATGCCTTAGGAGGCATTGTCTGATGGAAAGCTGTATCAAATACAGCAACCTGCGGTACGCCCGGCATCAGAGAACTGCATACATT
>CADBQK010000030.1 GCA_902796775.1 uncultured Lachnospiraceae bacterium | reverse complement strand
TCGTTGTGGTGAAGGACTATGTGAAGCCGTGGCGGGATGACAATGGCATTCAGTATGTCGGTATTGAGGACTTTCTTTTGGATGAGAGCCTTATTTCCAGATAACTGTTGCCGTACTACGAGGAAAAGTGTATTATCTACGTATGATAGAGACGGGGATGAGCGCCCGTCTCTCACGATGTCTGAGACACAGACAAAAGAGTAAATAGAGAGGCTTTTCTTCAGAAGAAATACTGATTCCATTCGTAGAAGTAAGGAGAGGCGCATTTGGACAATTTTGCATTTCACGGTAAACGACAGGATTGGCCTGATGTTGCCAAGGGGATTTGTATCATCTCCATTATCCTGGGTCATCTTGGCGCAGCAGAGATCAATAGAATCGTCTATTTATATCACATTCCGGTCTTTTTTCTGATCGCCGGGTACTTTCTTAAAAAGACAGAGGAAAAACAGTTTATAAAGAAGAAGGCACGCAGACTGTTGGTTCCATATGCTGTTACCAGCATGATTATCTGCTTTCTGGCTGCTATAAAAGCTGTCATTTCAGGGGCCTCAATAAAAGGCGTACTGCTTCCCTGGATCGGTGCTGCATTATACGGAGCCGGAGACGACTGGCAGAAGCCTTTCGTTATCAAGGGCATCGGTGCCATCTGGTTCTTGTGGGCGCTGTTCTTCGGATTGATCATTGTCAATCATTTTGTGGAGCGCAGTTATTATCAGGCTGTTATAGCGGTGATTGCGTTCTTTGGATGGGTGTCATTTGACAGAACCGGAATCTGGCTCCCGTTAAGTGTACAGAGCGGGATGCTGTCTTCGTTATACATACTGATTGGATATGAATGCGGAAAGCGGAAACGTTCAGTCAATGATATTAGTATTCCGATCTTTCTTTTGATGCTTCTTATAATGCTGTTTGGGATATGGAATTTTCACGGGTTTTGGCTGGTACATAATTATTTCGGCAATGGCTGGTTCGATTTCTTTATGTCTTTAGCTGCCTCCGGTGTGGTTTTAAAGCTGTCGCAGATACTATGCAAAACAGGCTGGCTTAAAAAGATACTTGTATTTTTTGGACAGAATAGTATGCTTGTTTTATGCGCACATCTGATCGAACTGAAGATGCTGCCGTTCAGGGATTTGATCAATATAATAGCTGGCGATTCCATTAGTAAGCCCATTCTCGCGCTGCTGCTTCTAATAGCGGTC
This sequence comes from uncultured Lachnospiraceae bacterium, assembly GCA_902796775.1. Next base: position 1,177 of record CADBQK010000030.1, on the reverse strand, counting down.
AAGTTGATATACGTGGTGGCAGTGGTGAAATGTTTTAAGCTCGTCACGAACTATTGTCTTCCTGCATCCTGATGAAAGGTGATCTTCGCGTATGTCTGATTTACAGCTGCTTCGCCTGATGGCAGATCCTGCTGCTCGGAGCAGTCGTCTCTTTCGGGCTGGAGCTGATGCAGCTGGTGCTGAAGCGTGGATTGTTCGAGTTTGATGATATTGTGCATAATACGGCGGGGACGCTGATCGGCGGCTGAATCGCGGAGAGGATCCGGTGAGGCCGGGGACAGGGACCGGCTCCCTGTCCGCGAGCCGGGAATTAGGGACAGAAGTAGGGACAGGGAGCTGGTCCCTGTCCTTCGAAAAAGAAAGGGGAAGCGCAATTGGACAGCTTTGTATTTCACGGTAAACAACAGGATTGGCCTGATGTTGCCAGGGGAATTTGTATCATCTCCATTATCCTGGGCCATCTTGGCATAGCAGAGATCAACAGAATCGTCTACTTATATCACATTCCGGTCTTTTTTCTGATCGCCGGGTACTCTCTTAAAAAGACAGAGGAGAAACAGTTTATCAGGAAGGAAGCGAACAGACTGTTGGTTCCGTATGCTGTTACAAGCATGATTGTCTGCTTCCTGGCGCTCATAAAAGTGCTCATTTCCAATGGTTCAATAAAAGGCGCACTGCTTCCCTGGATTGGAGCGGCATTATATGGAGCCGGAGACGACTGGCAGAAGCCTTTCGTTATCAAGGGCATCGGTGCCATCTGGTTTTTATGGGCGCTGTTCTTTGGATTGATCATTGTCAATCACTTTGTGGAGCGCAGATATTATCATGCTGTTATAGCGGTGATTGCGTTCTTGGGATGGGTGTCATTTGACAGAACCGGAATCTGGCTTCCGTTAAGTGTACAGGGTGGTATGTTAGCCTCGCTGTATATACTGGTTGGATATGAATGCAGTAAGAGGAAGCTCTCAGTTGATGATATAAATATTCCGATCTTTATTGTGCTGTTTCTTATAATGCTGTTCGGAATATGGCATTTTCATGGGCTTTGGCTGGTACATAATTATTTCGGCAATGGCTGGTTGGATTTCTTTATATCTTTAGCTGCATCGGGTGTGGTTTTGAAGCTGTCGCAGATGATTTGTAAAACGGGCTGGCTTAAAAATATGCTTGTATTCTT
>CADBQK010000029.1 GCA_902796775.1 uncultured Lachnospiraceae bacterium | reverse complement strand
GTGGGATACTCATAAGAAAGTTTTGTGTTAAAACGATTTAGGCATCTGTCGGACAAGGTTGGCTAAAAAGCATGCTGGTTTGCTTGATTTCTCAACAGACCAGCATTCCTTTTTTGATTTATGAAAAAACCTTTCAGGCACTAGAAAATGATTGTTTTCGCTTCAGTCGGATAAACAGGAAACAACTAAGCTATATCACAATGCGGCCCCCAATTTGTCAAGTTTCTTTCGTATCGTATCCATGTCATATCCCCGAAGCGTGGTTAATGCATAGTGAAATATGCAATGCTCTTGATTGTTATATCTAAGAGGGCAGGACGAAAGCTCCATTAATTTCAGACTGACCATGGCGGGCAGTTTCATTGACAGCAAAATCGCTACCAATGTATTTGTCTTTGTCCCTTCACTATGAAATATCCTTCGCACTTGACGTTCGTCCAGGTTCACCTTGTCTGCGATTTCTTCATACGTCATTCCAGACCAGTCTTTCGCAAGTCTCATCGATGTTGCAAAATCATTGGTCAACCGAAGAAAAAGCTTTTGGCTTTCTTCCAAGTCTTCCTGAAGAATCTCCTCCTTCTCTTTCCCGGATTGTTTTAGATACTGCTCATTGAACTTCAATTCCAACAAATAAGGAGAATCCTTTTCGCGGAACAGTATACACTCACTGTAATAGCGGACTGTTTTGGAGATTCCCCTGACGGCTTCGATTTCAAACGGAATCGCACACTCATCCATGTGAGTCAGTGCATAATCTGTCAAGAAAGGAACTCCTGTCTCTCTGGAAACGAAGGCTGGAGCATCGAAAACCAAATGTCCGTCAATATACAAAAGGTTTTGACTAGCAACAAACGTGCCAAAACTTTTATCGGAAGCCAATAGGCGTATCAAATCGATTTCACCGATTGCATAGGTGACCTTCTGGGCATCTTCCTTAGCCACTTGATAAGAGAACGGCTGCAAATAACGACCGTCCAGATAATACAAACAGCCAAGCGCACTACGAAACCCTAGTTCAACCAGCCTGATTTTTGCTGCGTTTCTGGAAACCTGAAAATGTTCCGATAGATTCCGGATGACCACCTCCATTTTCCTTGGATCCTCGGCATCCTCTTCGTGCCCCTCCAAACTGCCCAAAACCAGATCGATGACCGCATTTCTCGGCATCAGTACGCGGGGAGCCAGGGCATTCGCCTGTACTTCCATGATCTGGAAAGCGTCCGCCTGTCCCACACCGTTTTCTCCATTAGAATTACAGGAAATTGCGGTCAATTCAGGGCTCAGAAGTTTTTCAAACAGAAAACATTTTCGATGTAATCCGTAATGAATACACTCATGAACGATCGTATTGTAGATAGAGCCGATACTCCAGGAATCGGCGGCTTTTGGATCGATCACGATCGTTCCGGCAGGAACGATCTCCCGGTATGTCTGCCTGTTCTCTTGAAAGAATTCTTCCTCCCGGTCAAAGAAAATGATCTGACCAAAAGACGACCCGTCTATGGACAACTTGCGCTCAATGATTTGAAGCCCCATTGCTTCTGCCAAAAGGTAGGGGTCGATGCGCCCTTTCTCCTCCCAGGAGGGATAGTATCTATTCAGAAACTCCTCCGCCCGAGCCTCATAATCCTTGCGGGGAATGTACGGGATCAATTGATCGGAAAGACCATTCTTTGTACGTTCCTTTTGTTCACAAAAGTCTGTACGTATATGGATTGGTGTGGCTGGTGCCCGGCCCAGATCCATCGAGAAGAAAACTCTTAACCAGACCTCGATCTGGTCCTCCCTGTCATTCTCATGATAGGCATCGAGTTCGGTGACAACAACGACATTAAAACAGATGTAATCGCCATCCGCATCCTGAACATTGACCCGTCGAACTGATATGTCTGACAACTCAAATTTCCGGAGTTTTCTTTCTTTTAAGATCGCCGTATGATGATCCATTAGGAATGCATCACTGAGGTCATAAAGCCTATCGTAAAGATTTTCTTTTATATATTGTGTGAATGAGTGCGATTTCATCAACTATCCTTTTCTATAGAGGAATATCTCGTATAAACCTCATAATCAGAGGAGAATGCTTCATGAAAAAACTCGTTGTACTAATCTGCGAATGCCGCAGGTTATAGATGACGCTTTCTTTTTTTTCTCAGAACGAACACAACAGATAGAGCAACCATCGAAACGGCAAGGACCCATGACAGGAGGATGATTAGATGAATGTTTCCCAATGTCAGAGGTCTTTTTATTTCATAGGAATCATTGTTGAGATCGTAACAGCCACCGGTAAAAAAGGCGCCATTCAGACGATCATAGGAATGCTCGCTCATCGGGTTGAGTTCTTTTGAAAACCTATCGGTTCTGATTTCATAATAATTTCCATAATCGTCAGAAGATATACCGGACATCCATGTATAAGAAACCGAAAAGAAGTCTGAGTCAGCATAAGAAGTGAGCTCCTTTGCCTTGTCCTTTTCAGTTGTTTCAGTCAGTCCGCTTTTTGTCACGAAAAAGTTGTGGTTTGGCGACGTTTGGAGTGTCCCGACGAGGGACCTAGAGGAATAAAAGGCGGCAATTACTGTCGTCTGGTTCAATTTTGTGGGGCCCTTTTCAGTACATTCCGTTACCAGATCCAAACAGCCATACGGAGTTTTAATATGAAAACTGGCATATTGTCCCTCGAGTATAAGAACATCGTCGAAATCGATGTATTTGCCATCGGTATAGGATCTAATTGTCGTCCATCCATTACCGACAAAGGTTTGCAAAGGACAGGGTAATTCATAATACTTCCCTGCCAGGACAAACTCAGGGGTACAGGCATCATTTTTTAAAGAGCTCAGTATTTGTGGATCATGACAAAGCTTATGATACTCCTGATAGGTGAGGGACCCTAACACTTCTGAAACAAACAATAAACAAAGTAAAATGAAAGGAACGAAAGGAATCAACCAGGCGTTTCTCTTGTGTACCGTTTTCTTTAATATGATACTAAGCACAATCGTCTTTATGGTTGTTCTTGTGAATACTATCGCGGAAATGATACATTGTAATACTCTTTTACTTGTGAATGCCAAAACAACAATTAAAAAATCTATTATTTCCATAAAAGCCACCTATTTGGTCTTGTGTTATCAGGAAAAAAGTGGACATTTCCGACGCATCCGCATTTCTCATCATAAGGCAGGAGATATCGAATGTCAATAAAAAGTAAATTCAAAACAATATGCGCCCAGGTTAATGATACAATCGAGAAGAAAAGGATGACTAGGGGAAACTTTAGCGGCAACGGGGATTATACCCCGTTGCCATTCATAACAATGCAATTTATAGCCGCAGGTTACCCGAATCCGATAACAAATATTTTGCAAAAGCCATTGCTCCAGCTTCAATTGCTTCGTCACTCGGAATGTCTTTACCTTTTAGTGTGAAATATACCTGAAATACATTTCCCCATGGAATGCTTGTTGCAAAAGTTTTGCTTTTATTCTCTATATCTTCGGCCAAGCTTTGTGTATTGTTTGTTAATGGTATAGTTTCATGAAGGCCCTCTTGAATATCTTCTATCATAAGTGTTCTTCGATGCCATAATCTGTTTTGCCAATATGAGTTTAATGCGCTTGATAAAAAGTGTTGGACATATGGGCCATCAATATCGTTAGAAATATAACTTGAAAACCCAATAGCATCGGCATCTGCCAAGATGTCTTCATAAGAAAAACGGCTGGAGCCACCCATTAAGTTGATGGCAGAAATCCTTTTTTCAGTGACTTGCGAATTATCTATATCTTCACAGAATGTCGCAAAATCTGCACCCCATCCGGCCCAAAAAGAGGGAACAGGCGAATCAAACAGGTACGCCTCCATTGAAGCCATGAAATGCTTCCAATCAATCAACTCGACCGTCTCTCCCAGCATATTTTCCACTATCACCTTTGGTGAAGGATTGTCCTTATTATATGCCGTGAAGAAAAGCTTCACTTTTTCCTCCAAGTCATCTGAAATCGGGCCAAGATCAATAATAGAATATGAAAGCGCAGTTGGCAGATAACCCACCGTTACTTTCCATATTTCATCATCATACTTTCCTGCTCTTGCTAATCCGCAGATTGTTCGAACCACCTTTGTGTTGGATATGATAGGGACATCTTCAACCCTCGGACTGTTATTGTATAGGGCAGTCTCCATATCTGAAATGATATCGCTCAAATCATCAAACCGAATATAAGGGCTTTCTCCCACATAGTTTGGATTGTTTTGCTCATAAAACCCAGACGCAGGATAATCAGGATAAATATGCTCGGGATACCAGTCAGCAGTTATCTTCTGCGGCTTTGTATATTTGATGTGCTCTCCACATTTTTTACATTCCCGAAGAGAGTTATACTCCGGGTAGTCATAGTCATGACTTTCATTCAAAGACAGACAGTCTGTAGTGTATGGGAACACGCGCACCCTGATCTGCGGAACATATCCCAGACTTTGATCTTCTGTCATGATTCGGTAATAAGAACCATATTCCTGTGAAGTAACCTTCTGAGAGATGGTCACATACTCTCCCCGAGGAAGATATTGTAACGATTCTCCAAATGCAGCCGGGTATTCATACAGATAATCACCGGTTTCCATGACCCCATTAACTGTATATGAAGTTACTGTATAAGGGCTTGAACTTGTTGCCACGGGATGCACCAGATCGTTTCGGATATAGCCATATAAACCATTATGCTCGACCTGATACCAGACATATCCGTCTGCACCGTTTTTTGTTCCGATGACAGTAACCTCCGTATAGTTGAGCAGATTCTCGACAACAACATAATTTGTTCCTGCATCGGCCCGCATATTGACACTCTGTGCGTTTCCAAGCCCGAGTACAAAACCGGTCCATTCCGCGTATCCATGGACGGTGGGTGAAGGGATGTTGTGCGAGACGAGGTCCGATCGCACATAACCCTGGTAAATACCGAGAATGCGGACCAGATACCAGCTGTATCCATCTGTCCCACTGACTTCGCCGATGACGTCGAATTGTTCGCCATTCTGCATGGAAGAGTGCCCGGAAATTGTCGGAGAGTTGGTCGTGGGCTCCTCCCGCACGTTGACGGTGCCAGTCTGACTAGAAGCCACGCCGATCCAGACAGCATATGATGTGTTTGTGATAGGACGGATAAATTCGCCCTTCACGAATCCATAATAGGAACCACGAATCCAAATCTTGTACCAGATCGAAAGGTCCTCGCCAAGCGTCTGGGAATGGACCTCTACCCGTTCTCCTTTCGGAATCGACGGGCAGGCAGAAAGCTGCGGATAGGACGTTCCTGCACCGGTTCGGACATTCAGATTCGGGGTAGGTGTATCGACTTCACCGGACCATCTGGGATAGTCGTTGGTTGTCTTGATGAAATCTCCCCTGCAGTATCCGGTCAGTATCTGATTTGCCACCACTTTATACCAGACATAGCCATCTGTTCCGACCACTTCTCCGGTCACGCGCACCAAAGTGCCGTTTACATAGGGGCTTCCGGAGATCACGCCAAAACCGGTTCCGGCTCCGCTTCTCAAGTTTGCTCCTCCGGAAGGGGCATCGATACTTCCGTCCCATTCCACATATTGAGAGACACTCCCGGTTCTGATGAGATCAGACCTGCAATAGCCGACTCGGACACCATCGATTTCCACCGCATACCATCGGTAACCATCGCTTGCCATCGTTTCTCCAACGACGGTCACCTGATCCCCGTTCGAAAGGGAAGCATGCAGAGTGGAAAGGTCACTGGCCACAGAAGGAAGTGATCGGATATTGACCGTCCCGGTCGTACTGTTCGCAACACCGATCCACGCGAAGTATGTGCCTTCGTCGACTCCTTCTTCTTTTCTGTAGAGAAGATCACCACGGACGTATCCATGATACTGGCCAAGGAAGCGGATATAATACCAAAGCCGGCCGTCATCAGTACCGATCGTCTGGCCGACCACGGTAACTTCAGATCCGTTGGGGAGCATCGGAACCACGCTGTGGGTATTCGAGGACGTTGAGGGCTCGGTTCGAATATTGACGTTGCTGGTCGGTCCACTCAAGATCGCTTTCCATTCCGCCATGATATTGTTGTACTGAGTACTGTGCAGATTTCCCACATAGGTTTTATACAGATAGCCTACAAAACCGTTACTGTTTTTTACCTGATAAAAGCTTCCGTACTCATCTGTTACGAGGATGCCGACCCCGTTATGCAGGGGGCCGAATCCGACAGCTGCCAGGCTTCCTGCCGTCGGGCTGGTAACAGGAGTGACTTCAAGCGTATTGATGATCTTGCCCTCCCAGGGAATATATCCACTGAATGATTCATTTGTGCTGACCAATACATCATTCGTGTTTTCAGCGTATGTCACGCCGGAGAACATCAGCACTTTGGTAAAACCCCTTCCATCCATACTGTTTAGTGTCACATCATACTGCTCGCTTCGGGCTTCTACAACATACTGTCCGCCGACGTAGATGCCAACATGGCCATTTTTCCAGAGAATCGCGCCAATCGGGATGGGGCCGGCTGTCGAAACCCATGTTCCGTTTTCACAGACAAGCGGGTGTCTTTCCGAAGCTCTGTCATGCAGCAGTCCTGTCCACATCGGACTGAACCCGTAGCAGATGCAGACATAACCGGAACAGTCCGCGCAGTTATAGCCTGATTTGGTCAGAGCCAGATCGCGTTTCGCCTGAGTATCAAAGTATCCCGGATACGCATTGATCAGACTCTGAATATGTGCGGAATCACACATTTCTCCCTTGGCTCCGTACAGATACTTGTACTGAGTCCTTAACAATAGTGCCTTTTTTGCAATTTCCGTACCTGTCATTTTGAGGTACCTCCTAATAAATATTCAGACATTAGGCGGTCCGTTCGCCGTGAGTTTTCTCACGACGCCATCATGACACTACGAAATTGAGCTCGAAAGGACATGTTTATGTCCGGTTTTCAGTGTTCTCGGAGGAATTTTACGATATAAACAATTAAATTTATAACTGTGCCGTCCTTGTCAAAGATGTGAAAAACCATGTCCGCGCTATAAGAACAAGAAACCGGACATATCTATGTCCGGTTTCTGTTAGAATACTAAAGCGGTTTTTCACAATACCGAAGTATAAAACGCGAAATGTAGAACCGGCGCTGCGTGATTCCAAACAAAAGCAACGGAAAACGCCGGCAAAGCATCCATATCTGTTATGATCTGATTGGATTCATCCCGCTGAGTGAATTGATGGAAAAGGGAAAGGCATGACCCGAAGATCATGCCATTTCCAGAAAACTATAAAACTATCTTACGATTGCACCCCTGAAAGGCGGTCCTTTTTTGATGGCGCTTTATGCTTGTATCTCTTTCACTTTTCTCGCAAAATAATCGGTCAGTGTTTCCGCATTTCCGACGCCGACGGCCTTCATCATGCCGCCGAAATCTCCCAGGACGGAAGTCAGCGTCTTGCGCTGCGCCTCTGCCTCTTCAGAGTCTGAACCGTAGAGATAAGAGGTCATCTCTAGCGCCGACTTCTGAATATCCACCAGAGCGCCCAGATCATAGGCTTCACACTCATCGTCCGAGAGCACATAGCCGGTGCCCATAAGCGGCACCCTGAGCCCGATGAAGGGATCCATGTCGCCGGTGATGAGGACGGGCAGCTTTTCTTCGTCGGGACGGGGGTCCAGATCCCGGATGATCCGCCGGATCGCCTGCTTCTCCTCTTCCGTCCGGTCCGTCCTGTGTTCCAGTTCCTGCAGAAAATGTTTCGGCCCCAGCCGGTCGTATTCGTACACGTAAGAAAAACCGTCCGCAAGCCGGATAAGTTCGTGCTTCAGAAGTTCCTTCTCGTCTTCGCCGGTGATCTTTTTGCGGGCCTCAGCGCCTGCCACGCGCGTCATGTAGTCAAAGAAACTCTCGTTCGAATGCGCGCCGATGAGATCCAGCGCACGGGAATAGTCGTTGTACAAGGCGTCCGCCATTTTCTTCAGAACGCCGTATTCTTCCGACTGTGCGCCGTAGATCCGGCTGTAGAGTTCCAGTGACCGGTCCATGTGTTCGCTGGCCTGGCTCAAAGAGCAGGCGGCCATCTCCTCTTCATTCAGCACGTAGCCTGAAAGGACCAGATCCGTATCAGACAGGATGGAGATCTCGTCGTTGGAGTCGATCAGCACAGGCTGCGTGCGTTCCTCTCTTGAAAGGTCCGCGTTCGCAGCGATGCCGAGGAGACGCGTGCGCATCTCCCCTTTCATCGTGCTTTTCAGAATGGAGTCCACCAGGTGGTCCATTCCTTTCGTATCGATTGCCAGCACATAGCCGTAGCCTGCACTGGTGTATACGAATTCTCCGACCTTGATGCGGTCGAATTCTGTCTTCCGGTTTGTCATTTCCCTGATGCTTTCTTCGTGAGCTGTCGTCACCCTATGACTGATCGTTACTTCGTGAGCGCGATAAACTCATCAATGAGCTTTGCGCAGATCTGGAGGCTTTCTTCCCAGAATTCCTTCTTCGTGACGTCGATGCCGGCCATCTGAGCGGTCTCTTCCACTGTCGAGACGGGCGTCGCGCGAAGGAGCGCCTGATATTTCGGGACGAAGCTTGCGCCTTCCTTCTGGTACTGGCTGTAGAGACCCATCGCAAAGAGCTGTCCGAAGGCGTAGGGGAAGTTGTAGAAACTGAGGCCTTCGGAATAATAATGGCTCTTGCAGCACCACATGTAGGGATGCCGCTTCTCAGGATCCAGGCCGTCGCCGTAGGAGGCTTCCTGCGCGCGGAGCATGATGTCGCAGAGATCCTTGGGCATCAGCATTTCCTCTTCGCAGCGTGCGAACACTTCCGTCTCAAAGAGGTACCTGGAGTAAATATCAACGATGACCTGGTTCACGACCGAAAGCAGTCCGTCCAGAAGCGCCAGTTTCTCTTCGCCTTCCGCTTCGCTGACCGCCTTGTTCATGATGTGCGTTTCATTAAAGGTGGAAGCGGTCTCCGCGACCTGCATGCAATAATCGTGGTTCAGCGGGCGGTGGCAGTCGGTGTGCTTGTCGTGATAGGCGTGGCCGAGTTCGTGCGCCAGTGTGTCCACGGCGTCAAAACTGCCGTCAAAATTCGTCAGGATCCTGGCCTGTTCATGGCCGAGAAGCCCTGCGCAGAATGCGCCGCCGACCTTGCCGGGACGCGGGTCAAAGTCGATCCATTCTTCCTTGAATGCGCGGTCCATCATGTCCGCCATGTCCTGTGAGAATGCGGCAAAGCAGTCCACGAGATAATGGTGCGCTTCTTCCTTCGTGTACTTCTTGTGAGAAGAGCCGACCGGCGCGACCGTGTCGTACCATGCGAGCCGTTCGCCGGCGCCGATGTAACGTGCCTTGGCGCGCATGTACTCGCGGAACTTCGGCATGTAGTCCACCATGGCGGACAACATCGCGTCCAGGGTCTCGCGCTTCATGTTGGATTCCTGAAGCGTCTGATCCAAAGGCGACGCATAGCCGCGCTCCCGGGCCATCATGGTGACCTGCGACTTGATGCTATTCAGGGCAAAAGCGACGGAATCGGCGATCTTCGGATAGGCAGCAAGTTCTGCTTCGTAGGCCGCGCGGCGGACCTCGCGGTCCGGATCGGTCGCTTTGTTGCGGATCGTGGACAGATTGGTCTTTTCACCGTTGAAATCCACCTCAAGCGTAGCG
>CADBQK010000028.1 GCA_902796775.1 uncultured Lachnospiraceae bacterium | reverse complement strand
TCAACTGTCGGCAAGTCCGGATTCATCACTGCCCTTTACATTCTGATCGTTCCTTTACTGGGACTTTTTGTCGGGAAAAGGGTCGGAAGGCGGGTCTGGATCAGTGTTGGGATCGCCATCATTGGCCTTTATCTGCTTTGCATGGCGGAAAGCCTGTCTTTCTCCAGAGGGGATATTTTTCTCCTTCTTTGTGCCCTGTGCTTCTCCTTTCAAATCCTGATCGTAGATTACTATTCGCCCAAGGTCAACGGCGTACATATGGCGGCTCTGCAGTTCCTGGTCAGCGGCATCATCAGCTCTATCCTGGCCCTGACCTTCGAGCACCCTTCCATGGATGCGATCCTGGCAGCCTGGAAACCGATCCTTTATGCCGGAGCCATGTCCAGTGCCGTAGGATATACACTTCAGATCATTGCGCAGAAGGATACCGATCCGGTCATCGCCTCTCTGCTCATGAGCCTGGAATCCGCATTTTCCCTGCTCGCCGGCTGGGTAATCCTCGGCCAGCACCTCTCGCCACGTGAACTATCCGGCTGCGCCCTTATGTTTGCCGCCATAATACTTGCACAGATCCCGGAAAAGAATCATAAGAAAAAATAAGTAAATGAACAGAAAACCAAGACCCCAAAGAGAGGAATCCAATAAGTCAAGAAGCCAAGAAGATAAAAACCAAGAACCCTGGGAACTAGAAAACCAGAAGGTCAAAAGTCTGGAAACCAGAAAACCAAAAGGGAAGAAAGTCTGGAAGCCAAAAGGCCAGAAAAGAGAAAGGTTGAATATGATTATCGACGGAAATGAAATTGAAAAGGAAGCTATGCGTCAGTTTCACCTGGGAAATCGTCCTGAAGGACTGCGGATCCAAGAGGAATTTGCTAGCGCTTTCCGTACAGAGTATGCGAAGAAAGACCATTGCCCCTGTAAAAAAGTCTGCCGCTATCATGGAAACTGCAAAGAGTGCGTGGCCATCCATCGCGCCCATCAGGAACATGTACCAAATTGCTTTCGGCCCATGATCAATGCCAAGTTAAAAATTCTTTCGGAATTGACAGAACATACTCTTGCAAATGAGATCGAAGCCCCGAAAGAAATAACAAGATGAAATCAGCTTGCTAATAATCTCAAATGACGCCTCTTTAATCTCCCGGATCTGCTCACAAAAAATTCACAGGACAGCCACCTTTTTGTCAAAAACCCTGTCTAAAATAAGGACCAACGATCAATAATCAACGAATAAACAGGATAAAATATTCCGAAAATACGGGCATAAGAAAATAAGCGAATATGAGAATTTGAGAATATGAAAATCCTGAAGATTCCGGGACATTTTTTTGGTCAGGAGGCTGGATGATGAAGATGAAGATGAAGCACAATATGGAGAGAGGTAAAAACCCAGGAAATTTACAGATACCGCTGCAGATGTTCGGCAGAAGCGGGGAACTGAATATTCTTTACAAGGATACTTCGGGGAATGCTCTGAGGGTACAGGACTGCGCGGAAGCAGTGACAGCGGAGATCCGTCGTCTGGATTGTCTCCTGTCCAAGGAGAATCCGAACAGCGAAATTGCTGAACTGAACCGTTTTGCAGGCAAAGAATATATCCGGGTAGGCCGTGAGACCATGCATCTGCTGTATAAGGCTAAAGTCCGGTCAGAAAGCCTGAGCACTGCCCGTACACTGTCGGGTCATCTCCCTTCGCACGATCCCTTAGCCTTCCTGAAGCTCATGCCCCAGGGCAAGTACGGATGCGGATATGAAGAATCAATGGCAGACAGTCTCTATGGCGGTTATATTGGCGGCATCGCCATGATCACAAAACCGCTCGAGGGAGAAGGCATTGACATCAGCCACACTGCAATTCCCTATGCCCTCACACAAATCGCAGGCATCTTTAAGGATTATGGTATCAAAAATGCAAAACTGCGGATCGGAGAATACAGCATAACAGGCAGCATGTATGCCGCCGCTTCAACCACTACTTCAGCCGTTACTTCAGTCGCCACTTCAGCTGCCGCCATTTCTTCGTCCATGCAACCTGCGCAGGCGATGATGCCTGTATAATCCTCTTTAAGCTATCGGCACTGTCGTTTTTGATTATTTCTGAATATTATTTGATTGTTTACTGAATACAGGGGACCGTTCTGCATACTGAACTATCTGTCAGCACTCAGAACGGTACCCTGTCTCTTTCTATTATATTCATTATCAAAATTATCAAAACATTTTTGACCAGAATATATTTCTCGTTAACTGTCCGGCAAGTGAATGATCAGCTTCGGAATACCACCCACAGAATTACTGCTTGTCTTCCTATGCAAATACCCCCTTCTTTTCGAGTTTGTCATAGTCCAGCCCAAGCTTTTCAATAACTTCACGGGTGTGGTATCCGAGAGGATAACCGGCGTGTTTGTATTCGCATGGACACTCACTGAGCTTGATGGACGTGGCCAACTGCTTTACCTTAACCCCTTCATGCAGGGGCAGGTCGACATCCACAACCATCTCGCGTGCCTGAATCTGTTCATCTTCAAGAAGTGCTTCCTTCAGATCCATGACTGGCTGAACACAGGCGTCATAGTGAGAGAAGACCTCGACCCATTCATCCCGGGTCTTTGTCAGGAAGATCCCTCGAATCTGCGCCTTCACCTCCTGGACATTCTCCGGCCACACGGTTCCTGCGATCAGATCCGGCCTCTCGATAGCCATACAGAACTCTCTCCAGAACTTGGGTTCCAAGGAGCCGACGCTCATATAACCTCCGTCTTTTGTCTTGTAAAAATCATACATGCATCCGCCGTTGAGCATTTTCTCCTCGCGTCCGGGCTGCTCACCGGATACCAGGAAGCCTGCCCCGTCCAGGCTGTTGAAAGGCACGCATCCATCCAGCATGGCCACATCGACAAACTGCCCTTTCCCGGTACTATTGCGATACTGCACCGCTGCCAGGATGCCGATCACAGAGTTGAGTGAACCGACCGCAATATCCGCCACCTGAAAATTCATCAGGGTGGGACCGCTGTCCTTCCGGCCTGCATGGGAGATGATACCGCTCCGTGACATATAGTTGATATCATGGCCGGCTGCATCGCGCAGCGGCCCGGTCTGCCCGTAGCCTGTCAAAGCGCAGTAAATCACCTTGGGATTCACTTCTTTAAGCTGTTCATAGCCAATCCCGAGCTTGTCCATCACACCGGGACGGAACTGTTCCAGCACGATATCATACTCTTTGACCAGCTCCTTTACAATGGCTATTCCTTCCGGAGTCTTTAAATTGAGGAACATAGTCTTCTTATTCCTGCCCAGCCATGCCTGACAGGCAGAAATCCCGGTGTCCCCGATAAAAGGCTCATAGCCCATAACCAGATCATACTTGCCCGCTGAGCTCACCTTCAGAACCTCAGCTCCCATATCTGCCAGCATCAGCGAAGCATACGGCCCGGGCAGCAGTGTTGAAAAATCCAGAATTTTCAATCCGTCCAATGATCCCATTCTCTTACCTCCTGTACCTTCAGTACCTCCCGAACAGGCAATCAGTATTTTGCAATATTAGAAAGCTTTTTGCAATATTAAGTATGCAGCGGCTTTTGACTAATGACTGATAACTAGTAACTAGCTGTTAGCAGGCAACGGCCATAGGCTCTGGTGAACAGGGCTGGCAGCAATCAGTTCCTTTACATTTGCAAATCTGCTTGTCGAAAGCTTCCTGCTGCATGCGCTGCATGACAACCTATTTGCTGAAATAGGTAAATCTGACTGCCTTGAGGAGGTCTATCTCCGGGGCGCCCGGCAATCAGTTTCTTCATTATTCACAAAACTGATTGCTGTTCCCCCCCAGGCCACCTGTCCCCTGGCAATCAGATTCTTCATATTTGACAAACCTGCTTGCTCAAAACCTGATCGGGCATAAGCTGGCAGGCAATCAGATCCCTCACATATTGCCTTTCAGCTTGCTTATATTTCAATTGGATATCAGTTGGTGGCAATCAGATCCCTCGCATACTGTATATCTGCTTGCAAAAAACTCAATTGAATATGAATTGAAGGCAAGCAGATCTTTCAAATTTGCATATCTGCTTGCCTGGATCAGGATTAATCTGAGATGCCGGGCAATCATTATCTTCAAAATCACAAATCTGATTGCTTTTATATCCCCACGCTTCCTGTCCTTTGGCAATCAGATCCTTCATTATTCACAAATCTGATTGCTCTTCCCCCTCCGGGCCACCTGTCCCCTGGCAATCAGTTTGATAAAACTGGGCTTACTGGCTGCCTTTTGAATAATCAGACCTCTCGATTCAGGCAATCTATTTTCACAATCAGGCGATTCTGATTGCCTGGAGCTTGCTTACGTGTACGGTGTAATGCAATCACTTATGCTGATACAGGCAACTCAGATTGCTGAAAGCTTCCTTACGGCTCCAGCATGCTTGCTGCTAAAGGTTGCTTACTGCTCCAGCTTGCTTGCTGCTTGAGCTTCCTTACTGCTCCAGCCTGCTTGCTGCTTGAGCTTGCCTGCGGCTTCAGCTGCTCCAGCTTGCTTTTCGCTCCTGCGGTTTCAGCTTGCCTGCGATTTCGGCCCGCTTATGCCCAGTCCTCTCTTCCACCGTCCGCTCAGGTAGTAGGTCCATGAAACGAGAAAACCGGTACTGAATCCGAACAGGCCATTCCACCAGATAATACTATAACCAAGGAAGGGGCTGTAGCGGAGAGCGTAGGTAATGATCACACGCAGGGTCAGGGCAATCGTTACGGAAAAAGCCGGCACGATACTGTGGCCGGTTCCCTGGAAAACACCGAAGAGCGGGATATAGCAGGCGAGGATCAGATTGATCAGGGCTACGGTATGTATATGCTGAATACAGTAGCCTGCCGCCTCGCTGCTCAGTCCGAACAGTCCGATAATATGACCGGAAAGCAGCCAGACTGCCCCTGAAATAAACAGGGTCATAATAATGGAAATCGTGATCGTCTGACGCACACCTGTCCGGATCCTCTCCAGCTTCCCGGCACCGACATTCTGACCGGTATAGGTCGCCATCGTAGTCTGGAAAGCATTGCAGGGAAGATTGAGGTACATTTCGATACGCTGTCCTACGGTAAAAGATGCTGTCATCGCCCTTCCGAATTCATTGACCGCCCGCTGGATAAAGGTCAGTCCCATCGATACAACCATCAGCTGCAGTGCAATCGGGAAACCGATATTGACCGTCCTGGCCGCCAGTGCCGGCCGGAAAACATACTCCTCTCTGCGGAAACGGAAGATCGGATAGCGGCGTGTCATATAAAAATATGCTGCGACAAAGGATACTGCCTGGGCAATGTCCGTGGCAATGGCTGCTCCCGCCGTCCCCCAGTGGAAACCGGCAACAAAGAGCAGATCCAGGATAATATTCATTACGGAGGCAATCAGCAGAAAATACAGCGTTGCGGCACTGTCTCCTACCGCCCGCAGGATGGAGGAGAAAATATTGTAGCCGAACTGAAATATGAGCCCTGCTGCATAGATCCGGAAGTAGATCAATGTCTGCATCCGGTAGCTGTCCTGGACATGCAGCAGGTGAGTGAATACCGGGTCTGCCGACAGCGCCCCGACAGCTGCTGCCAGCACACCGAGTCCCATCAAAAAGACAATGCCGGTAGAGGCATTTTTGCGAACCTGTTTCTCATTGCCTGCACCGTAATACTGCGCCACGACAACGCCATTCCCCTGGGAAAACCCCATCGCAACCGCCAGAAACAGAAAAGCAATGCTCCCGGTCGTGCCGACCGCCGCCAGCGCATCCTCGCCGGCAAACTTTCCCACGACCACAGCATCTACTGTATTGTACAGCTGCTGCAAAAGCGATCCCGCAAGCACCGGCATCGCAAAGCGCAGGATATGTTTCCACGGAGTCCCTTCCGTCATCGAATTTCCGATCATCTTCACTTTATCATCCTCTATCCTCTTCTTAATTCTGTTTCTATGTCCAAAAAACGGTTTCCTTCACTCGTGCAGGCACAGTATCAGAAACCGTTCTTTTTGACTGACAGATCCTATTTATTTTCTGGAAAACAGCTGGCGGATCCTGCCCAGCAGGCCTCCGCTTTTTTCTTCCTCCCCGCCTGCAGGAGCCTCTGCTTCAACTGCCTGCAGCTGCACCGGTGTATAGGCCGGATCCTCAAGAGCCTTCCCGGTCTCCCGGATCGCCTGCAGAATAAATTGTGCAGACTGATCTTTATACTGCCTGCGCAATGCATCGACCTTTCCCCATGGAATCGGCTTTGCAGGAATCTCTTCCGTATCCGCAATATTTCTCCAGCCCAGGCCGAAAAGATTCAGGAGAGAAGGGATCTTGTCCCCGCTCCGTATCCCGGTAAAGAATTCTTTCCGGAAAATAATCGAAAAACAGCAGGCATGAAAGGAATTGGTAAATACATAATCTGCATACCGCAGGTATCCCAGCCACTCCTCCACCCCGGCATCATACCGGTTCTTTCTGGGGTATTTCTTTCTCCCGTAGAGGATATTCGCATCATCACTGACATCGATCACCTGCAGACCGTGACGCTCTGCAAACTCGCAGGCCTTGCGGATCAGGCTCCTGGACCGCTGCATCACCGTATAGACAAGAACATAATGCTCTTCCTCCGGTTTCCTGCAGATCTCTTCATAAAAAGAAGCCTCATGCAGAAAGACCGGATCCAGGACAAGAGAAGCAGGTCTTTCCTTTTTTACCAGCTCGAGCAGGGACTTCTCCCTGCAGCTGACGTAATGAAAAGGGCGAATCATCCGAAAGAAGATTTCCTCCTGCTCAGGAGTATAATCAGAAGGGCCTTTACTGGCCGCATAGGCGATCTTTCCTTTTCCCTCCATCACAGGGCCATTGAGAAAAAAACCACGGTCAAAACCGTAAAGCGGTTCATATTTCCATATAACATCCGTAGCACAGATATAGATATCGCATTCCGGATCGCTGCTTTCAAGAGCCGCCTGGTCGTAGGCGCTTTCCGTCATACGGTAATGCTCCCGGACGAAACGATTGATCCGATCAGCACGCTGCGGACGCAGCTCGCGCAGACGCTCCCACTTATCCAGCATCTGCTTCTGTGCCTCATCATCCTCCAGCGGGTGATCCAGATAATACTGATAAGGATCATACACCCTCTGGTCAAAAAACTCATTCCACCACTGCGGCCTGTAATCCACGATCACATTGTCTATGCCATTCTGGTCCAGAAACTGCTGGAACGCATAGCTGTGAAGCGGCGATGCATAATTCAGGACAGTGGTATAAGCGTTAATGGAGAGAATCCCGATCTTCATCCGGTCATTCCCCTTTCTGTATTTATCAATAAAGGTTATAGCGAAACTACATCACCTGGCTCCATGTTTGTGCAGTTCCTGCATATCTTCTGGCAGACCTTAACAACACGGCAGTACTTAGTGCGCAGACTGCCTTTGGCAGGATGCACACTTACGTACTGTTCCGTGTTGTTCTGAGCGAAAGCGCGTCTGCCATGGGGATATGCAGGCTGCACTTTATACAGGCAGAGTTTCGCAATTACCTTTTCTATGACACGGAAATGTTCTTCTCTTTTTCTTTGTCTTTCTTCTTTCTGAAGCCGACGGCCACAAAGAGGATGATCCCCAGAAGATTGATCACAGCTCCGGGGATCAGACCCGGTGTGATATACGACAATTCTATTTCATGACTGCCCCGTGTCAGCGGGATAGCCATATACATGATATTGGCTTTCAGGAGCCGTACCTTTTCCCCGTCTACTCTGGCTGTCCATCCGCGGCTCCATGGCACGGACAGGCACAGGATCTTGGGCTTTTCCAGAGTAATATGTCCCCAGACACGGTTTGTACCGATTTCGTCAGAAAAAACATCCTGTCTGAGTTTTTCAACATCCTGCACATACTGATCCATCGGCTGGCAGAGAATCACCATTTCATCATAGGAATATGTCCCGGAAGATGTCATAACTGCCTGTAATTCCTTCAGGGCTTCCTTGTGGTAACCCAGATTCACCAGCAAATCGTTCTTTCCGTAAAAATACCGGCTCTTTTCTGTCAGGCAAAGCACTTTGGTCTTGCTTTTTGCCTGAATTGTCATCTCTATCTTCTTTAGTTTCTTCTTGCGTTTTACCCGGAGATTTTTGATATAGAGATAGGTTTCGCAGTTTTCTCTGCCATCGAAATGAAGCTTAAAAACTGCTTTGCGGCGGGAACACTTGAATTTATTACCTTTTTTTAATGTTACCCTCTCTACAGGCTCCAGTTCACAGGATATTTTTTCTGCGTCCGTTACAGGGCTGCATGGCGTAAGCTCAGGCAGCTCCTTGCCCGCAGTGTCCAGATCCCGGCCTTCCAGAAGAATACCCTGGAGAAGGCTTTGCGATCTTGCCAGGGGATCCAGCGCTTCAAACGTCTCCCAGGGCAGATAGTGGTCATAAGTATATCCCAATGGAAGAGCATATTTATTTTTATAAAGACGGTATTTCCCGTCTTTCCCTGCTTCACCCGGAATTTCTTCAAACCCGTACGGAGCAAATCCTGTATCGGAAGCATAATAGCGTACACTGGCCAGTGCATCCGTGAAGGTCCGGGAATTCAGCCCGGAATAATTAAAGGGATTCTTGATGCTCATCCCCAACTCCAGCAGATAGCGGGACGGGGCGCCGGGAGCCAGGCTCCAATAATACTGGACGCCATGATAACCGGCGATGACCGCTTCGTTTTTCATACTATAAAAACTGACTTCATGCCTCCAGAATCCCTCTCCGTTTTCCTTGTCCGTTTTTTTCTGTTTCTTTATTTTTTCCAGTGTATTCCTCTGCAGTTTTCCATATACTGACCCGAAAGGTAAAAAAGTGGAAATTACATTGCTCCCTTCCTTGTCAAACTTCATATGACTGTTGTGGGCCAGATGCAGGCACATGGTGGAAAAGACGACAGCCAGAACGGCCGCGTAGACGGCTTTCCTCTTCTGAAACAGATGCGTCATGTCATCCCACTCATATACAAGGATCCAGCAGACGAGGGCGGAATAGATCCAGCACCAGCGGTTGCTGACATAGGAAAAACCGTTAAATATTTTTCCGAATACCGGGAAAAGGAGCATCACCGTCAGAAGGACAAAAGCCAGACTCAATGCTGTACTCACCCTGGCTTTATTCCCGCCGGGTACAGCCAGCTCCTCTGCCGTTTCCGCTGCCCGCATCCCGGAAGTCCCCCCGGACATCTCTTCCTTATTCTGTTTTGTCCTGATTGCAAGGAAATCATACCGGATCGTCTTCAAAAACAGCAGGATGATCGCCGGTATAGCCGGCCAGGCATACCCCAGAAGAGTATAGTTGTCCGTCCCCCTCCCGAAAACAAAGGATTTGAGGAATTTCGCATAGTATCTGGCGGAATACACACTTGCCATTTCCAGCTCCGACTGCGCACGCAGGGTATCTGTAAACAGAAAAACGATCGGCAGGAAAATGATCATCCCCATCGCAACACCGATGCTCCCATACAGCAGGAAACGCAGAACACAGTGGAAGAATTCCTTCAGGACATCTGTAAAGGATCCCCTTACCAAAGTAAAGAACCGGAAAAAAACATACAGAACAGTCCCGATGACCGCCATATAGAAGAAATAGAAATTGCTGAGCATGGTAACGCAGACCATAACCATAAAAAGTGCAGGTTTCTTCTTCTGCAGGATCCTCTCCACCCCCAGCAGGAGAAGAGGGAAGCAGATCATGGGATTCAGAAAGAAAGGATGCCGAATGCCTCCATGCAGGGCATACATGCAGAAAGTATAGGCCATAGCTCCGGCCAGAGTGCCTGCCTGTCCCTTCTTCATAGACAGACAGAAGACAGAAAAAGCAACCCCTGCCAGATACAGACGTATAAGGATCAGGGCTTCGTAGAGATATTCTGTCAGATGGGCAGGGACAAAGGCCGACAGGAGTAGAAGCGGATCTCCAAAACCATAATAGGCAAAAGTAGACGGGATATCCGCCCCGTAGCCGATAGAGAAATCAAACAGCGGGACAGAAAGTTTATGTCCTGTAAACAGGCTGACAGCAATTCCCCGGAGCCACTTGCCTATATACATCATGACAAGGTAATGCTGCCGGAATCCGTCCCCGAAATAGACAAATCCTGTGCCCGTACTCCAGAACGGACGCAGGACAAATAAGCCGAAAATGAAGAAAGCCAGAGTATACTTCCAGCCATATCCAAAAATCAGCCGGATCCTGCTTCCTTCATTTCTGCCGTTTGAACCTTTCCCCATCTCCATACCCTTCCCTAATGCTTATTCTTTCCCAGCTAACTTTATGAGATGAATTGCCATGATCAGAATCATCGTATAAAACCACGTAAGATCCTGGCTGCAAAGTGAAATGCCATTATAAGTATTATTCTGGGCAAACAGAAGCGACAATCCAAGCCAGGATGCAATCTGCCTGGATTTAATGGCAGGAATCGTATAGACCAGGAAGATACTGCCCAGTATCAGAATGGAAAACACCATTCCATAATTGATCGCATGCATCAGAACAGGAAACTCAAAGGCCGGTTTAAACTTGGACATTGCCTTTACAAAGGAAATCCCCGTTCCGTACCCTGTCAGTGGTTTGATCGGATAAAGGCCTGATGCAAAATAGCCTCTAAGAGCGCTGACCCGTCCGGTTGTCAGAGAGGAATGCGTAAAACGGTAAATCAGTGACTGAAAAATACCGCCTGCAAACATAGCAGCTCCTCCAACCGCATAAACAATAAACCATTTTTTCTGATTCCACAGTGCTATTACAGAATAAACAAGCACCACAACGATCCCGGTCTTGCTGGCACAAAGGACCTGTCCGAACAGCGCAACAAGAAAGAACAGGAAAGTAGGATATTTCTTTTTAATGCTCCGGTAATAGATATCGTTCAGCACGAAAAACATGTTAAACATCAGGCTGTGTGTCAGCGCATGTCCCCACAGTGAACAGAAGCGGAAAGGATTGCCGCCCATAAATTCTTTGTATGTTGCAAAATTCATCCCCCGCAGACCATGCTGCTTATAAAAGAGGGCGACATGTTCAAAAATCTTTCCTGCGGTCATCTTCTCCCCTATTGCCAGACACAGGAACAGGATCGTTAGACAGTTGAAAATGATCAGAAAGACCCGGATGATCCTTTGGCTGTAGGAACGGTCCATCCTCTGCAGCAGAATGAACATAGGCAGCCAGACATTGATCAAAGCAGCGATTGTCTTTGTCGGTTCGATTTTTCCGGTAATGTTGGAATACAGCATCGGTATCAGGAGTACCAGCCATAAGATGATCAGAAGCTTATCACTCAGCTCAAGCTGTTTTTTCGTCAGCGTCAGCATGACCAGGACAATGACCATCAGAAAGTTGATCCACCCGGCCGACTTCAGAGGTGTCCGGTAATACAGAATACCATATCTGAGCTTCATCGGGAACATAAAAACAGCTATATAGAACAGAATGACTGCAGCCAGCCAGATCCGCTCTTCATTTGAAGAGGCTCCCTTCCCTTTTCTTGCAGCTCCCATACAGATCTCCCTTCATTATTTGAATAGAAGCGTTAAAAGATTGTTCTATTTGCCGCTTCCGAAATAGTATCTCAGCCTTTTTACTCTAATCATCCGATTATACTATATCCTCAGAATAAACGTCAACCTTCCCCATTCCGTGCACGATCTCCATGCAGATGCCTCTCTAACCGGTCTTTGGCGCTTACTCTGCAGAGAACAAGCAGCAGGATCCATCCTGCCAGACTCATAATCATTCCTGCCTTCAGGCCAGGTGCACAATATCTCAGGATCACCTCATGATGCCCTCTGTCCAGCTCAACCGCCATGTACATCGTATTGGCTCTGAACAGCTTCACAGGTTTCCCGTCAACTTCCGCAGTCCACCCACTGCTCCACGGGACGGAAAAACACAGGATCCCCGGCTGGTCAAAAGAGATGTCCCCATGGAGCCGGTTCACTTCCGGCCGGACCTGCACATCCTGTCCGGATAATACTTTTACTGCCTGCTCATAGCCATCCACAGGCAGGCAGATAATGCGGATATCATCGTAGGTGCAGCGGCATTTTCGGCTAATGGACAGCACAGCATGGGTCTGCGCCTCTTTGCTGTACCCCAGGTTCAAAAGGACATCTGTCTGCCCGTAATCGCACCTGCTTCTTGGAGAGACAAAATATCCCTTTGCTTCCCGCTTCCCCTGCGCTCTGAACACGAACCTGCCTTTGGATGATTCCACCTTCAGATTCCGGATCATAATATAGGTTTCACAGTTCTCTTTCCCCTCAAACTCTAATTCCAGCTTACCCCTTTTTTTCCTGATCCTGAAAGAATGATCTCCGAGAATTTTAGCATTCTTCCCCGCCTTAAGATGACAGGGAACTTCCTCAGCAAGAGTCTCCAGTTCGGCAGTGTTTTCTACCTGAACGGCATCCGAAAGGCTATCCGGCTCCGCATCCAGGACAGCTGCCTGCATCAGGGACGCCTGCCGCTTTGCAGGATCCATTTCATCCCACTGCTCTTTTGTGATATAGGCACTGTAGTAGTATGCCAGCGGCAGAGCCATTGTATTTTCATATACGGCATAGCCGTGCTTTTGACCGGATTTATCCACGATCTTTTTATATCCATACGGTGCATACCCGTCATAGGAAATATAGTACCGGACAGATGCCAGTTCATCCAGGATCGTACGGGAGTCAACCCCGGAATAACTGAAAGCTGCATAGGGATTGAGCCGCATATCAAGCAGATAGCTGGATACGGTCCCGGCTGTCAGGCTCCAGTATGCCTGCAGTCCCCGATAGCCGTAAACAACCGCTTCATTTGTTGTCGTATAACTGCTTTTTTCATAGCGCCAGATATCTTCCGGCTCCTCACGTGTCCACTGATCCATTTCCGTATCATGATCAGAGGAAAGAGTTTTGTACGCCTTCCCATACGGCAGGAACAATTTCAGATCATTCAGATGTCCCTTATCAAACCTCCAGTAATTATTCCACGATAAATGCAGACATATCAGAAATATCATACAGGATACGGCCGCCGGATACCATGTTTTCCGGCCAATATGATCCGCCGCCTGGTCCCATACATAAGTAAGTATATAGGATACAAGGGCAGAATAGATCCACACCCAGCGGTTGCAAACATAAGAAAAACCATTGAAAACCTTACCTCCTGCCGGCAGGAGGAGCACAATCGTAAAAATGACAAAACCCAGGCGAAGCATATGTCTGACCCGTCCCCCATTATTTTCTTCTGAAAAAAAGGAGTGGCGGAAAAAAGGCAGCTTTTCTGTAAACAGCAGGATCAAAGCAGGAACAGTGGGCCAGGCATAGCCCAGCAGGGTCCAGTATCCTGTACCTCTGCCGAATACAAAAGAGCGAAGAAGCCTTGCATAGTAGCGGGCAGGATACAAAAGGCTTATTTCTGACTCTGATCCCGAACGAAGTGTATCGAAAAACATATGCAAAGTCGGCAGGAAAATCGCCATACCCATCAGCAGGCCGATCAGTCCCAGGATCAGAAAGTGTCCTGTACACAGCCCCAGCTCCCGCAGCGGTTTTTTGTGAGGAAAGGTGAAAAAGCGAAGCAGTACGTAAATGATACAGCCCAGCACAATCATATAGAAGAAATAGAAATTGCTGACTGTACAGAGAAATACCATAAAAACGAAAAATCCG
>CADBQK010000027.1 GCA_902796775.1 uncultured Lachnospiraceae bacterium | reverse complement strand
GAGATGGCTTACGAACTCTTATTCAATGAAGAATTCCCAGGCTGGCTCTATGAAGTCAATCTTGGTGCGACAACAATCTGGGAACGCTGGAACTCCATGCTTCCGGACGGATCGGTCAGTTCAACCGGCATGAACAGCTTCAACCACTACAGCTACGGCGCGATCGTCCAGTGGATCTATGAGCGCGCGGCGGGATTCCGGCGTGATCCTAAGGTTCCCGGCTTCAGGAAGGTCATTTATGCACCGATCCCGGAAAAGCGGCTCGGATGTACGGACCTTCGCTATGATTCTCCAGCCGGAAGATGGGAAGCCTGCTGGAAAGTTCTTGACGACTGGCACCTCACGGTTTCACTGACTGTGCCCTTCGGCTGCGAGGCAGACGTTATTCTGCCGTATGCACCGGAAGATCTATCTGCGAAAGACAACAACGTCCTCTTTGCAAAAGTACAGGACGGCGTATGCCATGTCGGACCAGGCCACTATGAAGTGAGCTATGAAACCACAAAGCCGCTCCGCAAGGTCTACAGCTGCGACACACCGATCGTGGAACTTTTAGCGAGTCCGAATGTTGTCGCTGCAATACAGCAGGTTTCCCCGCAGTTTATGGAGATCCCGGAGCAGTACAGGATGGCTTCAATCCGGCAGCTTGCGGCGCATATTCCAGGTATGATTACGGAAGATCAGATGGAACAGTTTGACCGGCTGCTTGCAGGAGTAGAGTGATTTCGGACTGCTGATATACCGCGCTTCGGCAGTCAGTTTAGATTTTTCGACTTCTTTATTTTAGGACTTGACTTATCAGGAAAAAAATAATAGGATACTGGTATCATAATTGCTTACTGATGAGGCGCCGTCAGTAAGCTGGTCAAGGTCCTTGAAAAGGGGCTGTAAAACGAAAAATTATGTGAAGTGAAAGGAGCAATGAAAAATGAAAATGTTTTTCAGAAAAGCTGTAGCTGTTTTACTGGCATGCTTCATGCTGGCAGGACTTATGGCATGTACAGGCAGCGGTGATAAGACCACTGAGGCCGCTACCACCGAAGCTGGCAAGACCGAAGCGGCGACAACAGAAGCTGCAAAGTCCGGCGACTATGTCAAGCTCGTTCTGTGGGCTGTCGGCAGTGCTGACACCAATGACTGTAATGAAGTAGCAGAAGCGGTCAACAAGATCACGCGTGAGAAGATCGGCTGTGAAATCGAACTTGTCCGTGGACAGGACGGTGAACAGATCAACCTGGCTCTTACGACCGGTGAACCTCTTGACCTTCTTTGCTACAACAACATCAACGGCCAGTTCAATACTGTTGTTAACAACAGCTGGGCTTATCCGCTTGACGACCTGCTTGAGAAATACGGCCAGGGTGCAAAGGCAGTCATTAACGAGAACGACCTTAATGCATGCAAATACAACGGTGTTCTGTATGCTCTTCCGAACCAGAAGGATACTTCCCGTGCTGCAGGTTTTGCAATGCGTAAGGATATCTGCGATGCACTCGGCATCACGGTTCCTGAGTTCGGCGATTACGATCAGATGCATGACATTCTCGTCAAGGTTCATGAAGCATATCCGGATATGTATCCCCTTGTTCCCACATGGGCAGGCGGCGGCATGCAGACCACTCTGCCGATCGATCCGCTCGGCGACAGCCTTGGTATCCTTGAAGATGCTCGTACAGACAGCACAACTGTTGTGAACCAGGCTGAAACAGAATCCTTCAAGAGTTTCTGTGAGATGATGTGGCAGTGGAATCAGGAAGGCCTGATCATGCCTGATGCTACAACCACCACTGAGAACGCTCTTCTTTCCAGCAACGGCTTTGCAATGTTCGAGAACTGGAAGCCGGGCAAAGAGCTCGAAGTTTACAAGGGCAACGGCAAGGAAGTTTACTTCATGAAGATCCATGGCCCGATCAAGCACACCGCTATCCCGAACGGCAACTCCTGGATTATTCCTTATTCTTCAAAGCATCCGGAAGAAGCAATGAAGATGTGGAACCTGATGTATACGGATCCTGATGTTGCGAACCTTCTGATTAACGGTATCGAAGGCAAGCACTGGGTATGGGCAAACGACGAGCATACACTCATCAAGAGCCCGGACGGTGTTGACCCGAACGCTTCCGGTTATTCATCAGTTGACTGGTCTTGGCCGAATCAGCAGATCACTCCTGTCTGGGAAGGTGCTGAGGATCCGGATCTTTGGAAGAAACTCAATGAGTTCAACAACAGTGGTGTTCCGAGTCCTGCAATGGGCTTCATCTGGGACAGCACCAGCGTAATGAACCAGGTCACGGCCTGCAACAACGTTTCGGGTGCTTACAGAACCGCTCTGATGTGGGGTTCCATCGATCCTGCTGAGAACCTTCCGAAGTACATCGAAGAGCTGAAGGCAGCGGGTATCGATGATATCATCGCTGAAAAGCAGAAACAGCTTGATGCATTCCTTGCAAATAAGAAGTAATTCTGCCTGACAAAAACAAAACACCAACGCAGAAAAGTGCAGGTGTCAAAAGAATTCTTTTGACACCTGCACAATGTATCATGTGAAAGGGGGCAGATTACATTTGAAGAAATTTGCAAAAACGATGAAGCATTTCTGGCCGATGTATTTGATGTTCATCCCAGGCGTAGTCTATCTTTTTATCAATTCGTATATTCCGATGTTTGGCGTACAGATTGCATTCAGACAGTACAATGCTGCAAAGGGAATATATGGAAGCCCCTGGTGCGGATTTAAGAACTTTGAATTCCTCATCAAGACCAAAGACGCCTGGATCATGGTCAGAAATACGGTGCTTTATAACCTCGTATTTATCATACTTGGTACGATTCTGGCCGTTACCACTGCGATCATCCTGAATGAGATCCGCAGCAAGTCGGCAAAGCAGTTATATCAGACAATCATTCTGATCCCGTTCCTGATCTCGATGGTTATCGTCAGTTATCTTGCTTTCGCTTTCCTGAGCACCAGTAACGGATATATCAACAACTCGTTGGTCAAACTGTTTAAAATAAAAGCGGTTGACTGGTACAACACGCCAAAATACTGGCCGTTTATCCTCGTGATTATCAATGTCTGGAAGGGCATAGGATATAATATGATCCTCTATTATGCCACCATCTGCGGTATCGACGGCTCCTTGTATGAAGCTGCAGTCGTGGATGGCGCTTCCCGCTGGCAGAGGGTGGTACATGTAACGCTGCCCGGCCTGAAATCGACGATCATTATCCTGATACTGATGGCACTCGGCGGAATCTTCCGTTCGGATTTCGGTCTTTTCTATCAGGTTCCTCAGAATTCCGGCCCGCTGATGAATGTGACGCAGACGATCGACACCTACGTATACCGCGGCCTGATGCAGAACAACAATATCGGAATGTCTTCCGCAGCTGGTCTCTATCAATCGGTTGTCGGATTTGTGCTGGTTATTTCTGCCAATGCAATCGTCAGAAAGATTGACAGTGACAGCTCACTGTTCTAAGAAGGGGGGCAACACATGGTTCAAAAAGACAGAGGATTTCAGATCTTTGCAAACGCAGTGATGATTATACTGGTAATCTGTGTGCTTGCACCTTTTTTCCTGATGCTGATGTCATCGCTTACCGATGAACGGACACTGATTGCAAACGGATACAGCTTTTTCCCGGAAAAATTCAGTATCTACGCTTATCGGTATCTGATTGTTCAGTCCGGCTCTGTGGCACACGGATACCTGATTTCGGTGCTGATCACAGTGATCGGAACCGTCAGCAACCTGTTCATCACAATATTATATGCATATCCGCTTTCCAGAAGAGAGCTTCCCGCAAGAAATGTATTTGCATTCTATCTTTTCTTCACGATGCTCTTCTCAGGCGGTCTGGTTCCTGCATACCTGATGTGGACGCAGACCTTCCATATCCGCAATACGTTTTTCGCATTGATCGTTCCGGGACTTCTGATGAGTCCGTTCAACGTCATTATGATGCGTACGTACTTCACGACCAACATTCCGGATGAAGTTATTGAAGCGGCGCGGATTGACGGAGCCAATGAGTTCAAGATCATCGCCAGGATCGTCTTCCCCATGGCTGTGCCGATCACCGCAACGATCGGACTTCTGGTAGGACTTGCCTACTGGAATGACTGGATGAACGGTCTGTACTACATCAACGATGATAAGCTGTACAGTATTCAGGTGCTGCTCATGAAGATCCAGCGTAACCTGGATCAGCTGAGACAGCAGGCCCAGAACGGAAGCGGAAATGTCAATCTGGCGGAACTGCCTTCCACTTCAGTTCGAATGGCACTGACTGTCATCGGTATTCTGCCTGTTATGATCATATATCCCTTCCTGCAGAGATACTTCGTGAAGGGCATTACGATCGGCGCAGTAAAAGGGTAATAAGAAACACAGATTCTGTAAAAAACAGGTCTTTCCTGCGAGCAAGGCAAATGTCGGGCTCCCGCGAAGGCCTGTTTTTATTATGCGATCAGCTTCTTTTTTGATTTTTATATAGTTTTGCTTTTTCTGTTGGACATCCTGTGTTAAGATGCAGAAAAACATACGGGAGAGTGAAAGACACCACCGTGAACATATACCAAAAG